>JBGSNJ010000484.1:0-6563 GCA_041739715.1 Aestuariivirga sp. | reverse complement strand
CTGGCCGCGCGGCTGGCCTTCCGGCTGCAGCGTCTGCAGGCTATGCGGGATGCCGGCGCCCGGCTCATGGCCCGCAACTGGTCGACCGGCTGGAGCGCATTGCCGATGCCGTGGAAATCTCGCGTCGGGCACGCACGATTGCCCTGGAGAGTGTCATCATTGGCCTCGGACTTTCGGTCATCGCGATGGTCGTTGCCGCCCTGGGCTATCTTTCGGTCATCCAGGGGGCATTGCTGCAGGAGGCAATTGACCTTGCGGTCATCCTCAACGCATTGCGGGCGCTGCGCTGAGCGGCACGCTGCCGACATGAATTCATTGTCATCACGGGGGAGGCTCGGGTTGCCGAAGGTCGGGCGATGGGCCATATCTGGCTGAAATCTGATGAAGGACCGCAAATGACCGCTTCTGCCGCCCTGGGCGTGCTGCCCGAATGGAATCTCGCCGACCTCTATGCCGCGCCGGATGCCCCCGAGTTCAAGGCCGACATGGATCGCGGCGAGGCCGATGCCAGGGCCTTTGCCGCCCGCTACCGGGGCAAGCTCGCCACGCTGCCGGGCGCCGAACTTGCGCAGGCGCTGAAGGAGTACGAGGCGCTGTCCGACCTGCTGGGCCGGACCGGCTCATATGCGCAGCTCTACTATGTCGGCGACACAACCGACCCGGCACGCGGGAAGTTCTATGGCGACGTGAATGCGCGCATGACGGACATCTATGCGCTGCTGCTCTTCTTCGAACTCGAGCTCAATCGCATCGATGACGCGGCGCTGAATGCATCCATGCAGGTACCCGCGCTGGCGCACTACCGTCCGTGGATCGAGAACCTCCGCATGGAGAAGCCCTATCAGCTCGATGACAGGATCGAGGAGCTCTTCCTCGAGAAGTCGCAGACGGGTGCCATGGCGTTCAACCGCCTCTTCGACGAGACCATCGCCGGCCTGCGCTTTGTCGTGGATGGCGAAGATCTGGCGCTAGAGCCGACGCTGAATCTCATGGTCAGTCCGGACGAGGCCAGGCGCCGGGCCGGCGCCGAGGCGCTGGGCAAGACCTTCAAGGAGAACCTGCGCGTCTTCACGCTGATCACCAACACGCTGGCCAAGGACAAGGAGATCTCCGACCGCTGGCGCGGCTTCAAGGACATCGCCGACGCGCGCCATCTGTCGAACCGCGTCGAGCCGGAGGTGGTCGCGGCCCTGGTCGAGTCCACCAGCAGGGCCTATCCGCGCCTGTCGCACCGCTACTACAAGATGAAGGCGAAATGGCTGGGCAAGCCCAAGCTCATGTACTGGGACCGCAACGCCCCGCTACCGGCGGAGGACAATCGCGAAGTGCCTTGGGCCGAAGCAAGGGACCTCGTCCTCTCCGCCTATCGCAGCTTCGCGCCGGAAATGGCGTCCATTGCCCAGGCCTTCTTCGACAAGCGCTGGATCGATGCGCCGACACGTCCCGGCAAGGCGCCCGGCGCCTTCGCGCATCCGACCGTGCCTTCGGCGCATCCCTATGTACTGGTCAACTACATGGGCAAGACGCGCGACGTCATGACTCTGGCGCATGAACTGGGGCATGGCGTGCACCAGGTGCTGGCGGCGCGCCAGGGCGCGCTGATGGCCTCGACGCCGCTGACCCTGGCCGAGACGGCCAGCGTCTTCGGCGAGATGCTGACCTTTCAGGCGCTCCTCAAGCAGACGGCCGACCCGAAGAAGCGCAAGGCGCTGCTGGCCTCGAAGGTCGAGGACATGATCAACACGGTGGTGCGCCAGATTGCCTTCTACACCTTCGAGCGCAAGCTCCACACGGCGCGCAAGTCGGGCGAACTCACGCCCGACCAGATCAGCGCGATCTGGCTGGAGGTGCAGGGCGAGAGCCTGGGCGACAGCATCGAGATCGGCCCGGGATACGAGACCTTCTGGGCCTATATCCCGCACTTCATCCACTCCCCCTTCTATGTCTACGCCTATGCCTTCGGCGACTGCCTGGTGAATTCGCTCTATGCGCGCTATCGCGAAAGCGCCCAGGGATTCCAGGACAAGTACTTCGAGATGCTGAAGGCCGGCGGCACCAAGCACCATTCCGACCTGCTGCGCCCCTTCGGCCTCAATGCCGCCGATCCCACCTTCTGGGACAAGGGCCTGTCGGTGATCTCCGGCATGATCGACGAACTGGAGGCCATGGAGGCGTGATGGTTCGCGCGGGCCGCGCCGGCATGAGGCCTGTCAGCAGTGATTGACAGAGTTGCTTGACGGGTCCGGCACAAGAGTCCTCCCGTCAGCAGAGTGACCGATCGCCGCGTGGTTGCGTGCGTCTTGCAGGGGCCTTGCGGCTTGGCTAGAAACAGGTCAAAGGACACCTATCTCGCGGGGGACACTCATGGCCAATCACGGTTCGACCGGCTCGCAATCCCATGGCTTTGCGGACCACAAGAGTACTTATGACAGCTTCATCAAGGGCTCGATCGCCCTGACCATCATCTGCCTCTTCATCCTGGTGGCGCTGGTGGCCTTCGCCTTCGCGCCATCCAGCAACATGCTGCTTGGCTTCGGCGGCCTGATCCTCGGGATCCTGGCCGTGCTCATCGATGCCCGCGCCGGCGGCCGCTGGCTGCTCTCGGGCGGGCTGCTGGTGATCTTCGGCCTGGTCACCGCCGTAGCCGTCTCCTGATCAGTCAAGGGAACCTCATGAAAGTTGCGATCCCCACCGAAAGCCATGATGGGGAGCGCCGCGTCGCGGCCAGCCCCGACACGGTCAAGGCCTATGTGAAGAAGGGCCTTGAGGTCGATGTTCAGGCGGGTGCCGGCGCCGGCTCCAGCATTTCCGACGATGCCTTTGCCGCAGCGGGTGCGAAGATCGTCAAGGAGGCGGGCAAGGACGCCGATATCGTCCTGACCGTCCGCCGGCCCTCGGCAAAGCTACTGAAGGCGATGAAGAACGATGCCATCCTCTTGGGCGGCCTCGAGCCCTATGGCGACAAGGCCGGCCTCGAGGCCATTGCCAAGGCCGGCGTCACTGCCTTTGCGATGGAACTGATGCCCCGCATCACCCGCGCCCAGGCCATGGACATTCTGTCGTCGCAGGCCAACCTTGGCGGCTACAAGGCCGTGATCGATGCGGCGGCCCATTTCACCCGCGCCTTTCCGATGATGATGACGGCGGCGGGCACCGTGCCGCCGGCCAAGGTCTTCATCATGGGCGTCGGCGTCGCGGGGTTGCAGGCGATCGCCACGGCACGCCGCCTTGGCGCCATCGTCTCGGCCACCGACGTGCGCAAGGCCACCGAAGAGCAGGTCAAGAGCCTCGGCGCCAAGTTCGTCTTTGCCGATGTGGCCGATGCCGCCACCTCCGGAGGCTATGCCAAGGAACTCTCCGCCGAGGACAAGGCCAAGCAGGCCGCGCTGGTGGCCGATCACGTCAAGGGTCAGGACATCGTCATTACCACGGCACTCATTCCGGGCCGCCCGGCCCCGGTGCTGATCACCAAGGAAATGGTCGAGTCGATGAAGCCCGGTTCGGTGATCGTCGATCTCGCGGTCGAGCGCGGCGGCAACTGCCCGCTGTCGCGGCCGGACGAAGTCGTCGTCCATAACGGCGTGTCGATCGTCGGTACCGTCAATCTCGCCGGCAGGCTGGCGGGCAATGCCTCGCCGCTCTTTGCCAAGAACCTCGCCAACTTCCTCGACCTCATGGTCCAGAAGGACGGCAGCCTCAAGATCGACGAGGCCGACGAATGCATCAAGGGCACCATGATCGCCAAGGGCGGCGAGCTGGTGCATGCCATGTTCACGGGAGCGAAGTGATGGAACAGATCGCCCATTCGGTTGACCCCTTCGTCTCGCTGTTCGGCATCTTCGTGCTGGCCGTCTTCGTCGGCTACTACGTGGTCTGGAACGTCACCCCGGCACTGCATACGCCGCTGATGTCGGTGACCAACGCCATCTCGTCGGTCATCGTGGTCGGCGCCCTGCTTGCGGTGGGTGTCGGCGCGCTGGCCTCGGGCTCGGTCGTTGCCATGATCTTCGGCTTCCTTGCCCTGATCCTGGCCTCGGTCAACATCTTCGGCGGCTTCATGGTCACAAGCCGCATGCTTGCCATGTACAAGAAGAAGGACAAGTAGGCGATGTCGGCGAATCTCGCGGCCCTTCTCTATCTGGTTTCCGGCGCGCTCTTCATCATGGCGCTGCGCGGGCTTTCCTCGCCCGCTACCTCGCGCATGGGCAACATCTACGGCATGGTCGGCATGACCATCGCCATGCTGACGACTCTGGCGACGATGCAGCTGTCGCCCATGGTCCTGATCCTGACGGCCGCCGGCCTGGCGATCGGTGGCGGCATCGGCGCCTATGCCGCCAAGAACATCGCCATGACGGCCATGCCGCAGCTGGTCGCCGCCTTCCACTCGCTTGTCGGCCTCGCGGCTGTCTTCGTCGCGGCTGCGGCCTTCTATGCGCCCGATGCCTTCCATATCGTGCAGGACGGACTGATCATGCCGCTGAGCCGCATCGAGATGTCGCTCGGCGCGGCCATCGGTGCCATCACCTTCACCGGCTCGATCATCGCCTTCCTCAAGCTCGACGGCCGCATGTCCGGCGCGCCGATCCTGCTGCCGGCGCGTCACGTGATCAACATCGCGCTGGGCGCGGCGCTCGTCCTCTGCTTTGTGCTCTTCTATGCCAACCCAAGCTGGATCTGGTTCTGGCTCATCATTCTTATCAGCCTGGCGCTGGGCTTCCTGCTCATCATCCCGATCGGCGGCGCCGACATGCCGGTGGTCGTGTCGATGCTGAATTCCTATTCGGGCTGGGCCGCCGCCGGCATCGGCTTCACCCTGCACAACTCCGCGCTCATCATCACCGGTGCGCTCGTCGGTTCGTCCGGCGCGATCCTCTCCTACATCATGTGCAAGGGCATGAACCGTTCGTTCATCTCCGTCATTCTCGGCGGCTTCGGCGGCGAGAGTGCCGGGCCTGCCGCCAAGGGCGAAGCCAAGCCGGTGAAGCAGGGCTCGGCCGAGGACGCCGCCTTCGTGATGAAGAATGCCGGCTCGGTCATCATCGTGCCGGGCTATGGCATGGCCGTCGCCCAGGCCCAGCATGCGCTCCGCGAAATGGCCGACCACCTCAAGAAGGAAGGCGTGTCGGTGAAATACGCCATCCACCCCGTTGCCGGCCGCATGCCGGGTCACATGAACGTGCTGCTGGCGGAAGCCAACGTACCTTATGACGAGGTCTTCGAGCTTGAGGATATCAACTCGGACTTCGGCCAGGCCGATGTTGCCTTCGTCATCGGCGCCAATGACGTGACCAATCCGTCGGCCAAGGACGACCCGACGTCGCCCATCTACGGCATGCCGGTGCTCGAGGTGTGGAAGGCGAAGACCGTGATGTTCATCAAGCGCGGCATGTCGTCCGGCTATGCCGGTGTCGACAACCCGCTGTTCTGGCGCGACAACACCATGATGCTCTTCGGCGACGCCAAGAAGATGACCGAGGAGATCGTCAAGTCGATGTAGCGGCGGCGGGAGAACCCCTCCCGCTCCGCCACGTATTGGTCTAGATTTGCCGCCAAGAGCAGGGGGTTGAGGCAGCAGATGGCAGACACCACCACGGCAGCACCGCTGGAACCTCCGCGGGTCTATCTTGTCCACATGATCGTCTTTACCCTGGTGGTGGCGGTTCTCGTGGCCGTCCTCCTGCCGGGCATGGTCAATGCCTTCATGGCCAATCCCTTCCTCAATGGCGTCATCATTGGCACGCTGCTGCTCGGCATGTTCCACTCCTACCGCATGGTCTGGCGCCTCTTTCCCGAGGTGAACTGGGTCAACCGTTTCCGCGAGTCGGATGCCGAGAGCCTGCGCCAGCCGCAATTGCTGGGCCCCATGGCGACCCTGCTGCGCAACCGGCAGACCGCGATGCTGTCGCCGCTCTCGATGCGTTCGCTGCTCGACTCGCTGGCCTCGCGCCTTGATGAATCGCGGGATCTCTCGCGCTACATGGTGGGCCTCCTGATCTTCCTCGGCCTGCTCGGGACCTTCTGGGGCCTGCTCGAAACCGTCACCTCGGTGGGCGATGCCATTCGCGCGCTCGACGTGACGGCGGCCCAGTCGAGCACCATGTTCGACGAATTGAAGCGCGGACTGGAGAAACCGCTGGCCGGCATGGGCCTGTCCTTCTCGTCCTCGCTCTTCGGCCTCGCCGGATCGCTGATCCTCGGCTTTCTCGACCTGAAGGCCGCACAGGCGCAGAACCGCTTCTACAACGATCTCGAAGACTGGCTTTCGACCTTCACGGACCTGGCAGCCGGCGATCCGCAGTCGCAGGGCTCAACCGCGCCGCAGTTCCTGCGCCTTGACCTGCAATCGCTGCAGCGGAGCATCGAGAAGCTCAACGGTTCGATCGAGCACAACAAGGCGACCGCGGCGACCGGCGGGTCTGGCAACAGCGAGGCGATGGAACAGCTGGCGGAAGCCGTGGCCGGCCTCGTGACCCAGATGCGCGAGGAGCAGAAGACCGTGCGCCAGTGGGCGCAGAGCCAGCAGACCCAGCAGAACGAGATCCAGCGCCTGCTGCTCCGGG
>JBGSNJ010000460.1:0-2464 GCA_041739715.1 Aestuariivirga sp. | reverse complement strand
GCCGGCATCGGCTGCCACTGGCTGGCGCAGTTCGTGCCCGGCCGCAAGACGGAAGGCGCCACCCACATGGGCGGCGAAGGCGCCAACTGGGTGGGCGAGGCGCCCTTCTCGACGCGCGGCCATGTCTTCCAGAACATGGGTGATGGCACCTACAACCACTCCGGGCTGATGGCGATCCGCCACGCCGTCGGTTCCGGCGTCAACATCACCTACAAGATCCTCTTCAACGACGCGGTGGCCATGACCGGCGGCCAGCGCAACGACGGCGGCCTCACCGTGCCGCAGATCGCGCAGCAGATGCGGGCCATCGGTGTCGAGCGGATCGCGGTGGTCTCCGACGAGCCGGACAAGTATCCCGCCAATGCCGGCTTTCCGCCCTTTGTCACCTTCAACCATCGCAGCGAACTCCAGGCCGTGCAGACGGAACTCATGGGGGTGAAGGGCACCAGCGTGCTGATCTACGACCAGACCTGCGCGGCCGAGAAGCGCCGCCGCCGCCGGAAGGGCGAATTCCCCGATCCGGCGCGCCGCGTCGTCATCAACGAGCTGGTCTGCGAAGGCTGCGGCGATTGCGGCGTGCAGTCCAACTGCGTGGCGATCCAGCCGGTCGAGACCGAGTTCGGCCGCAAGCGCCGCATCGACCAGTCCAGCTGCAACAAGGACCTGTCCTGCCTCAAGGGCTTCTGCCCCAGCTTCGTGACGGTGGAAGGCGGCGAACTCGTCAAGGGCAGCGGCCCTGCCGTGCCGGATCCCGAGTCGCTGCCCTTCCCGGGGCTGCCCGCGCCTGAACTGCCTCGTCTCGACCGGCCCTGGAGCATGCTGATCACCGGCATCGGCGGCACCGGCGTGGTCACCATCGGACATCTGCTGGGCATGGCCGCTCATATGGAGGGCAAGGGGGCAGCACTCATCGACATGGTGGGCATCTCGCAGAAGAATGGAGCGGTGGTCACGCATCTCAAGATCGGCGCGCGGCCCGAAGACATTGCCGCCGTGCGCGTGGCCCGCGGCCAGGCGGATCTCATCCTCGGTTGCGATCTCGTCACCAGCGCCTCCGAGCGCATTCTCTCCGCCGCCTCGCGCAGCCGCAGCCATGCCGTGGTCAACAGTCACGAGGTCATGCCGGCGCATTTCACCCATGATGCCGACTTCGACGTGAAGGGCGCGTCCCTTACGCTGCGGGTCTCTGCCGCGGTGACGCCTGGCGGCATGCACGGGATCGACGCCACCGAGATCGCCACGAAACTTCTGGGCGACTCCATCGCTGCCAATCTCTTCACGCTGGGCTTCGCCTGGCAGAAGGGCCTCGTGCCGGTATCCGAGCAGGCCATTGCCGAAGCCGTCAGGCTGAACGGCGTGGGCGTAAGGATGAATCTCGCTGCCTTCCTGTGGGGCCGCCGCGCAGCGGTGGACGAAGCCGCGGTCAGAGCGCTTATCGGCGGGCGCCCGCAAGGAAAGTCCGAGGACCTCGCCGAGATCGTGGCGCGCCGCGCCGCTTTCCTGACCGACTACCAGAATGCCGCCTATGCGGACTCCTACCGGCATTTCGTGGAGCGGGTGCGGCAGACGTCGGAGCCGTTGGCGAAAGCCGTCGCCGTCAACCTGTTCAAGCTGATGGCCTACAAGGACGAGTATGAGGTGGCGCGGCTGCACAGCGATGGCCGCTTCGCCGCCGAGATCGCGCAACAGTTCAAGGGTGACTACAAGCTCACCTTCCACCTGGCGCCGCCCATCCTCGGCAGGCGCGATGGCTTTACCGGCAAGCCGGTGAAATCCAGTTTCGGGCCCTGGATGATGACGGCCTTCGGCCTGCTTGCGAAATTCAGGGGACTGCGCGGAACGGCCCTGGACATCTTCGGCCATACGGCCGAGCGCCGGATGGAACGCCAGCTGATTGCCGACTATCGCGCCATGATCGAAGGCCTCTTGCCGTCCTTGAAGCACTCCAACCTCGAGACGGCGGTCGAGATCGCTTCACTGCCTGCGATGATCCGTGGCTTCGGCCATGTGAAGGAAGCCAGTGTGGCAAAGGCGCGGCTGCGCGAGGCCGAATTGCTTGGGCAGTTTTCCGGCGCGGCGCCGAAACTCAAGGCGGCGGCCGAGTGATCAGCTGCGCGGCTGAAGACGGCCGATCACGTTGGCGGCAATGCGGGCGGCCGTGAACGCGGCAGTGCCGGCGGGGTCGCGCCGCGGCATGAATTCCACCATCGTGAAGCCTGCGATGCGGGCCTTGGCGGCGACCCCCGCGATCAGATCGGTGACCTGCGTATAGGTCAGCCCGCCGGGCGTGGGATAGGACACCGCCGGCATCTGGGAGAGGTCGAGCGCGTCGCAGTCGAAGGAGATCACGCAGTCGCAGTCTTCCGGGATATGCTGCAGCACGCTGCCGGCACCGTGGTGGTGGATGTCGCGCGCGGTGACCAGCCGGGCACCCCAGTCCAGCGCATCGCGCACCTCGGCCTCC
>JBGSNJ010000440.1:0-6766 GCA_041739715.1 Aestuariivirga sp. | reverse complement strand
ATATTCCCTCCGGCGTCGAGGATGGCACGCGCATCCGCCTGGCCGGCGAAGGCGAGGCCGGCATGCGCGGCGGCCCGGCCGGCGATCTCTACATCTTCCTCTCGGTGCGTCCGCACGAGTTCTTCCAGCGCGACGGATCGGACCTCTTCTGCAAGGTCCCGGTCTCCATGACGACCGCCTCGATGGGCGGCGAGATCGAGGTGCCCACCATCGACGGCAAGAAGGCACGCGTGGCCATTCCGGAAGGCACGCAGACCGGCAAGCAGTTCCGCCTCAAGGCCAAGGGCATGCCGGTGTTGCGGTCCTCGCAGTTTGGCGACATGTACATTCAGGTGGCGGTGGAAACGCCGGTCAACCTGTCGAAGCGCCAGCGTGAACTGCTTCGCGAGTTCGACAAGGAGGCCCGCAACAACAGCCCCGAGTCGGAGGGCTTCTTCGCCAAGGCCAAGGCCTTCTGGGACGGTTTCGGCGGCTGAGTCTGCCCATCTCCCATCCTGCGCATGGGAGAGGATCGCTTGCGATCAGGTGCCGTCGACCGGGAACTCCGGCCCAGGAATGTGCACGGCCAACAGGCAGCCATTGGGTGTGTAGGAACAATGTTCCGTTCCGTCGCGCAGCCACACCAGGTCACCGGCCTTGAAGACCGTGCCGTCGTTCTCGATGAGCTCGCCTTCGAGGATCAGGAACTGCTCGTGGCCATTGTGGCGATGCGGCCGGGTGGTCATGCCCGGTGCCATGCGATAGACGTGAAAGCCGGTGCCGAGCGGCTGGCTGTCGTCGAGTTGCAGGATGCTGTCGCCAAGGGCCTCGCCATCCTCATAGACGAAGGGCACATATTTGCCCTCGCGAATGTTCACCACGCGGCGGTCTTCGGGTTTCACGGGTCGCATAGCAAGTCTTCCTCTCAGGCGGTTGTGATACGCTGGATTGCCTGGCTCAGGCCGCGGCTTGCCAGCAGCTGGCGCGGATCCTCGGAATCGATCGGCGAGCAGATGCGATAGACTTCGAGGGCATCCGCAGTCATCTGCCCACGCGCATAGAAGTACATGGCAGCGCCGTAGCGCCACAAGGCTGCGCCGCTCTCGGTGTTGCGCGCCACCAGCAGTTCGTATTGGCGGGCGTCTTCGTCGGTTTCGATACGGATCATTTGTTGGCCGCGATCGCCATCTGGATGTCGCGCTCCCTGATCTTGTCGGCCCGGTGCATGAGATAGCCGGAAATCGCCACACCGATGCCAACCACCACGATGATGATGGTGGCCAGCGCATTGATGTCGGGCGTCACACCGAGCTTGACCTTGCTCCACACAAGGATCGGGAGCGTGGTCGCACCGGGGCCGGTGGTGAAGCTGGTGATGACGACGTCATCGAGCGAGATCGTGAAGGCCAGGAGCCAGCCCGACACGATGGCGGGCGAGATGACCGGCAGGGTGATGTCGCGCAGCACCTGCCAGGGCCTTGAACCCAGGTCCATTGCGGCCTCTTCGATGGACTTGTCCATGGACGACAGCCGCGACTGCACGATGACGGCCACATAGGTCATGGAAAAGGTGATGTGGGCAATGGTGATGGTGGTGAAGCCGCGCTTGCCTGGCCAGCCGGTCAGCTCGGCGAGGAAAATGAAGAAAAGCAACGCCGATATGCCTGTGATCACCTCGGGCATGATGAGTGGCGCGGTGACCAGGCCGGAGAACAGCGTGCGGCCGCGGAACTGCGTGAACCGCGCCAAGGCCAGGCCGCAGAGCGTGCCGAGGATGGTCGCGAAAGTGGCGCTGACCAAGGCGATCTGCAGCGACAGCAGCGCCGCATTCATGATCTGGTCATTGTCGAAGAGCTTGCCGTACCACTGCAGCGAAAAACCGCCCCAGACGGTCGCCAGCCGCGACTTGTTGAAGGAGAAGAAGATCATCGACAGGATCGGAATGTAGAAGAATGCGAATCCGAAGCAGAGGCAGGAAATGAGGAAGAGGGGCCGCCTCGTCATGGCTTGCCCCCGGCATTCTGCGCCTTGGCCTCATAGTGGTTGTAGAACACCATGGGCAGCACCATCAGGAAGAGCAGCGCCACCGCGACGGCAGACGCCATGGGCCAGTCGCGCGCCGAGTTGAACTCGTCGGCGATCACGCGGCCGATCATCGGATTGGCAGAACTGCCGACCAGGCTGGGGATGATCAGTTCGCCGGTCGCGGGAATGAAGACGAGGAGGCCGCCCGCGATAATGCCCGGTATCGACAGCGGAAGGGTTATGTCCCTGAACACCTGCCAGGGCCGCGATCCCAGATCCATGGCGGCCTCGTTCAGGGTCGTGTCGAGCTTCTCGAGGTTGGCGTAGAGCGGCAGGATCATGAAGGGCAGGTAGGAGTAGACCATGACGAGCACCACCGCGAAACTGGTGTTCATCATCGGGATCGACTTGAGCGCCCATTCGCCGGGAACCGCGAAGTTGTAGATGCTGGTCAGCAACTTGTTGAACCAGCTGTTCGATCCCATCATGCCGATCCAGGCATAGACGCGCAGCAGGAAGGAGGTCCAGAAGGGCAGGATCACCAGCATGAGCAGGATGTTGCGCCAGCTTCTCGAAACCCGCGTGATGCCCAGGGCCATCGGATAGCCGATCAGCAGGCAGAGCAGCGTGGCAATGAGCGCATTGGCCAGCGAACTCACGAAGGCCCTGATGTAGAGCGTATCCTGGAAGAGTCGCGCGAAGTTGCCAAGGTCGATCCAGGGAAACGCCTCATGAAAGCCGAAGGGCGGGGAAGCGGACTTCATGATCGCCAGACTCATGACGACAACGATCAGGAAGGGAATCAGGAAGAAGACGATGAGCCAAGCGTATGGCGTCGCGATGATGAGGTCGCGCCAGCCCGTGCGATTGAACCAGTCGCGCATGATCTCAATCCGTCAGCAGGATGGCGGAGGATGGTTCGAAGCTGAGCCAGACCTCATCTTCCCATTGCGCCACGCGGCCGCCCTCATCGATACGGCGGGCGTTCACGCTGTTGACGAGAACAAGATGCCCGGACTCCAGCTTGACGCGGTAGAGCGAGTCCTTTCCGAAATACCCGAGGTCACGCACCGTTCCCCTGACCACGTTCACGCCGCCGCTGGGAGCCTTGCGCGTGATGGTGATCTTTTCCGGCCGGACCGCGACCGTGACCTTGCTGCCCCGTTCGGGAGTGGCGTCGGTTGCCGCCTTCACCGTGCCGGACAGAACCGGACAGGACACATCCGTCATGCCGCCACCCGTGCGGATGACTTCGCCTTCGAACTGGTTGATCGAACCGATGAAGTCGGCGACGAAGCGATTGGACGGGAACTCGTAGATCTCGTTGGGCGAGCCAACCTGACGGATCACGCCGCGGTCCATGACGGCAATGCGGCTCGACAGCGTCATCGCTTCTTCCTGATCGTGCGTGACGACGATGAAGGTGATGCCTGTGCGGTCCTGAATGTTCATCAGCTCGAACTGGGTATGTTCGCGGAGTTTCTTGTCGAGGGCGCCCAGCGGTTCGTCCAGAAGCAGCAGCTTGGGCTGCTTGGACAGGGCACGGGCCAGGGCCACCCTCTGGCGCTGACCGCCCGAGAGCTGGTGCGGCTTGCGTCCGGCCAGCTCCGAGAGTTTCACCAGATCAAGCATCTCCTTGACGCGCGCACTGCGCTGGGCCGTCGTCAGGTCCTCATGCTTCAGGCCGTAGCCGACGTTCTGTTCGACGCTCATGTGCGGAAACAGCGCATAGGACTGGAACATCATGTTGACCGGCCGCTCATAGGGCGGCAGCGACGTCATGTCCTGGCCGTCGATGAAGATCCGGCCCGACGTCGGCTGCTCGAAGCCGGCGAGCATGCGCAGCAGCGTGGTCTTGCCGCAGCCCGATCCGCCGAGCAGCGAGAAAAGTTCCCCCTTTGCAATGTCGAGCGAGACGTTGTCGACGGCCTTGAAGGTGCCGAACGTCTTGGTAACTCCCTCGATCCTGACGAATGGTGCCGCGGCTACACCGGTATCTGTTGCGGCCATGCTCCCCCCAGAGTAGGAAGCCCGGCCTCTGAGGGCCGGGCTTTCGTATTCAACCGCTCTTGATGTCGCTCCAGGCGCGGGTCATTCCGGCATTCTGGTCGTCGTCCAGAGGTGCGGGAGCCCAGAGGCGCTTCAACGTCGCCTCGTCGGGATAGACGGCCGGGTTGGCCAGTACCGCCGGATCGATGAATGGCTTGGAGGCGATATTGCCGTTGGCGTAGTTCGTGAAGTTCGTGCACTTCGCGATCACTTCCGGCTGCAGCATGTATTCGAGGAACTTGTAGGCGTTTTCCACGTTGGGCGCATCGGTCGGGACGCAGAGGCAGTCGACCCAGGCGGGAGCGCCCGTCTTCGGCACGAAGTAGGCGAGATTGATTTCAACACCGGCTTCCTCGGCACGGGCCTTCGCCGTGGAGTAGTCGCCCGACCAGTTGTTGATAACGCAGAGTTCCTTGTTGGGGATCGCGTTCAGGTAATTGGTGTTGTCGAAGGTGCGGATGTGCTCGCGCACCGGCTTGAAGGCCTCGACCACGGCCTGGTAGTCGGCCACGTTCTTGGTATCGCCATCCTTGCCCAGATACTTCAGCATCATGAGAATGACGTCGGACGGCGAGTCGAGGATTGAAATGCCGCAATCGGCCAACTTGGCTGCATTCTCCGGTTTGAAGATGGTGTCGAGGGACTCGAGGTCGGCATCCGGCAGCCGCTCCTTGATCATGTCGACGTTGTAGGTGATGCCCACCGAACCCCACATGTAGGGGATCGCATATTCATTGCCCGGATCCCATCCGGCCAGAATGCGCAAGACCTCGGGATCGAGATTGCCCCAGCTTGGAAGCTTGGCTCGGTCAAGTTTCTGGTAGATGCCGGCCTTGATAAAGCGCGGCATTTCCATGCCCGACATGTCGACCACATCATAGCCGGTGCTGCCGGCCAGCATCTTGGCCTGCATTTCCTCGGCCGAGCTATAGGTATCATAGGTCACGGCGATGCCAGTGGCCTTCTGGAAGTCCTCGATGGTGGTTTCGCCGATATAGTCCGCCCAGTTATAGACGTTGAGCGTGCCGGCATCGGCATGGGCGCGACGTATGTAAGGCATGGACAGCGCGGCCGCGCCGCCCAGTGCGGCCAGTGCCGTGCGTCGGTTGATCGTCGTCATGGTTTCCTCCTTGGGCACTGTTTGCCGTGCCTATCGTTGTCGTTGAACGGCAGTTCAAACCGGAATCGCTCCGATGTCAATTTAAGCTTCCGTGAGCTGACGGTTGACCTCGGCGATGGGCCGATCCCGAGGTTCCTCCTGCAACCTCACGACCGGCAGGGCGTTGCGAACGTGGTCGTGGTGGCTCTTCACGCCCAGTTCCAGATCGGACAGGTGGAAATCGTCGAAGGCCTTGGACTTCATCGACTCATTCGACCAGATGGTAAGCTGAACGTCCTCGCGCCCGGTGTCGCGGTCGATGCGCCTGGCGAGATAGCGCGCGAGCTTCTCCTCCCGCGTCTCGACCGGCCGCTTGTAGAGGGCACCGCGTTGCAGGGTCTTGGATACGCCCAACGGAAACTCCTGATAGAACTGCACGACTTCCGGCGTCATCGCGATCACGCAGTTGGGGAAGAGGCCGTAGTAGGTCCAGCGCCGGCGCAGGTCTTCGGGAAGGGACATCTGGAGAGGGGCGTGTTTCAGATAGTTGCGGACGCTCCAGCGCCGACCGCCATGAGTGCTATAGGCTCCGGTCGAGCGGCTGATGCCATTTTCGAAGGGCTCGTCAAAATAGGTTGCCCCATAAAGATCCTGCAGTGCAGGATGGGCCATCGCCACATGGTAGCCCTCATTGTCGACGTCGCGCACCGACTTCCAGTTCACACCAGTGGTGAACTCGTAGAAACCGCCGGCCGGCACCATGTTTTCCACCTTGTAGTGCGAAAGCTCCGGGACGAAACGCGCCATCAGTGCGGCGACCGACGGCTGCGGACCCTTGTTGAAGCGGATGAAGACGAAGCCCATCCAGACTTCGGTGTCGAGGGGCTTCAGGCCGAACTTCGTCTTGTCGAGCCCGGCGAAGCTATTGGGACGGGCGGCACCGCGGAGCGTGCCGTCGAAGTTGTAGACCCAGCCATGAAAGGGGCAGATGATCGCATTCTTGCAGTGGCCCTGCTTGTCGCCGACTACGCGGGAGCCCCGATGGCGGCAGAGATTGTGGAAGGCGCGCACCTCTCCATCGTCGCCCCGCACGATCAGGGCACGCTCGTTGGCGATGTCGAGAGTGAAGTAGTCGCCCTTCTTCGGAACGTCATTCACATGGCCGGCCAGCTGCCAGTGATTGAGGAAGATCTCGTCGATCTCCAGCTGAAGCAGGGCTTCGCTGTGATAGGTCCAGGCCGGCAGGCCACGGCGGTCCCAGTCATTGCCAGGCGGGGCGGCGGGCGATTTGAGCGCGGTGTCCATGGATCATCTCCGAATTCAAGACGGGTTTGGACATGCATATTGACTGAACTATCATTCAAAATCCAGTCGAATCTGTTATCTTATTGATTTTAAAAGATTTGATGGTATGTGTCGAAGCAAGGAAAGACCCTGCAGATGCCAGAATTTGAGGATTGGATCGGCCGGCGGGCAGAGATGCCCGATATCGCGACCCCGCGCCTGCTGGCCGAATTCCGCGCCACGCTCGCACCCCACCTGTTCGAACCCGGCGATCCCGATCTGGCGCCGCCGGGGTTTCACTGGTGTCTCGCGCCGGCCCTGCCGGCCGCC
>JBGSNJ010000393.1:0-1836 GCA_041739715.1 Aestuariivirga sp. | reverse complement strand
TTGGCGGCGACAGGCCCCCTCTTCCCGAGCCGCTGATGGGCATCCCGGCACATTTCTGGGGTGATATCGAGGGCGCGCTTGTTTGCCCATTTGAGATCATGCTCCAGGGCATGGCGGACCGCTTTCCGGTACTTCTCGGACCGGAGCGTCGGACGTGAGCAATACTGATTGAGCATGTCCCCAATCATGGGGTTCGACTGGGTGACATGCCGGGCGTAACCCCGGCGGAGACGGAAATCGAGGTCCCTGACCGCCTCCCTCGCCCGGTCGAGGCGAACCGTCGGAAACTTGCCGATCAGATGCCGGCGATTGTCCCGGTCATAGTAGAGGGTGGTGGTCGTTTTCTGAACGTGAGCGACGAAGCCCTTGATCTCTGAATCCCAGTAGCGGACCGTGCCGCACTCCGGGCGATCGACGGATTTGAGAAGGGTCTCTGTGAGCTTCTGTGTCGGCATGATTTTGCACCAGATTTGCACTGCGGATGATGCAAAAACATAATGCCTACTGCAGGATTCTACAACCGGTTCGGGAACAAAATACAAGTATTAACAACGTCTTACAAGAACTAACAGGAAATAATTCCAGCCTCATAACCTGAAGGTCGTCAGTTCAAATCTGGCTCCCGCAACCAAAAAAGGCCTGTGATCTCAATGAGATCGCAGGCCTTTTCCTTTTGGGGGCGGAGCGGTTTGCAGCGGATTTGCGCAACGTCCCGCGTGGCCGCCGTTACGCCGCCGGTCTTGGATGAGAGGAGCTGGGTTCGACAACGCCGATCGCCGTTCCATGCGTTGGCAGATTGGCGCAGACTCGACGACGAAGTGATGCGGGGAGCCTGCGATGGCGGACTACATCTTGTTCATGCATGACGATGCCGTGGCAGACGATCCCGCCGCGTGGGATACTTACCTTCGAGCGCTGAAGCAAAGCGGCGCTTTCGAGGGCGGCAGCGCGATCGGCGACGGAGTCTGCCTGCGGAACACCGGTGCCGCAGCGCCGATCACCCGGCACTTGACCGGCTTCATCCGTGTGACGGCCGCCGGCATCGATGCGGCACGATCGCTCCTGGCCGGCAATCCGCATTACGAAGCCGGCGGCACCGTGGAGATTCGCGAACTGCGGCGAGGCTGAGACGAAGCGAAGGAGTCATGCCAGCGGATCGGGCGTCCGGTAGAGCAGCATGCCCTTCGCCCTGATCTCCACGTCCACGAGATAGTTCCCGATACCGCTTTTGCTCATCGCAATGCCGAGGCCCGGCGCATCCGGTACGCGCACCTCGCCGTTTGCATCTGGCTCCAGGTGGGTTTCGCTCATGTCCCAGGCCACCGGCTTCGGCGCGAAAGGGTACTCGCAGATCACGTGATCCTTGAGGCCGGCATAGGGCTGGAGCGAGGCGCAGAGCGCCAGATGCGAGGTGAAAGTGTGATTCACATAGGTTACGCCATGGGCCACGGCATAGTCCGCCACCCGCTTTGCCGGTGCCAGGCCGCCGATGCGGCCGCAGTCGATCTGGATGAAGGAGACCTTGCCGTAGTCGATCAGGTGCTGGGCCATGTGGAAGTTGTGCGAGGCCTCGCCGCCAGCAACCTTCACCTTGCCGCGCCGCTGCGACAAGGCGCCATAGGACGCATAGGCGCCGCCGAGGAAGGGCTCCTCGAACCACCCGGCATCGACCTCTTCGAGCAGCGCGATGCGCGCTGCCGCAGCATCCACATCCTCGCGGAAGATCTGGCCCGCATCGATGAGCAGCTTGCCGTCATGGCCCAGACCTTCGCGGGCCGCCTGCAGGTGGTCGCGATCGTCCTTGAGGCTGCCGCGGCCAAAGGGACCCCAGCCGCA
>JBGSNJ010000361.1:0-2289 GCA_041739715.1 Aestuariivirga sp. | reverse complement strand
TGACAATTGCCGGGACGCTCGGCATGGTGGCCTTCGAGACGCCGGTCATGCCCGATGCGACGAGTGCCGCCTTGCTGGTGGCGGCCGGCGCGCTGATGGTGGGCGGCCATGTCGGCGTCTTCCTCGCCTACAAGCTGGCATATGCCCGCAGCGTGGCACCTTTCATGTATGCGCTCACGCTCTGGGCCGTGCTGGCAAGCATCGTGCTGTTCGGCGAGTGGCCGAACGGCCTGGCGGTGATCGGCATGATCCTCATCGTGTCGGCAGGGCTCATGGCGATTGCCCATGACGAGGTCTCGCAGCGGTCAATACGCGCGGCGGAGGCCGGAAAGTCGGATGCTGCGTGAGCCTGCGCGGAAGCACGCCGCATCGTTTGCGGCCTGAAGGTCGTCGAATTTCTGTCCGCGGTTGCGGGTTGCCGCGACAACCTTGATCTCCTGTCGATCATGGCGGATCGCGCGTGGAACCGACGTGCTCATGTGGGAGATCGGCAGGCAGCGCCGCCACGCGCCAGGATTGTAGAGTGGCGGCCAGGCGTTCGGGGCTTGCGAAGTGCCAGTCGGTCGCGCAACAATGAGCTCGTCCCTTCACCACAGTTAGGGGGGAGCTCAACCAGGGAGGCAAGACAGATGGTTTCCAAGGCACGCCCACCTTCAACTTTGGTAAGCCCGCCGCGGCGCCGCCTGCTCAGGGCCATCGCCACCATCGCAGTCGCGCCGGTTGCGCTAACGGCATTGCCGATCCAGCCAGCCGAGGCCGGTACCGGCCGTGTCGAGTTCCGCCTGGTACGCGCGGGATTCATCTTGGGTTTCGGCAGCGGCAGCGGAACGCTGCGCTTTAACGGCAAGCGCTATCGCCTGAGCGTGGGCGGCGTGAGCATCGGCGCAACCATTGGCGTCGCGTCGGCGGATTTCGTGGGCCGCGCCCGACGACTTTACAAGCCGAGCGACATCGCCGGGACCTATACCGCAGTCGGCGCCGGATTGGCTGCGGCGGGCGGCGGTGCCGTGGCAAGGCTACGCAATGCCCGCGGCGTGATACTCGAGGTTCAGGCAAAGCAGATCGGCTTCATGGCGTCGGTGGATCTCAGCGGCCTCCGGCTCAGACTGGACCGCTAGTCTTTCTGGATTGCGGAGCCGAAACCAATGTCGACATCGAAGGAGTTCCATGTCACCGTCTCATCGGTCCTTGGTGCAATCATCGTCGTGGCCGGCGTCATCGAGGTGTTTGGGCTGACCTTCTTTTATGACACCCTCGCGAAGCCGGCCTTCATCCCGCTGCTGGTCCTGCCGCCGCTGGCCGCCCTTGCCTATGTGATCTACTTTGTCATTGGACGGGCGGGGAAGCGGGAGTAGGACGTCAGGGTTTCGTAGACCTGATTTGTCTCGCTGCAGGCAGGGAGTATAGCAGATCCGTGGTGGAACGACTGTGCCTGGCCCGGACGCGGAGGTCTGCAGTGGTTCCGCAATGACTGAAATTCCTGAGTTAGGGTAGGTACGTGGAACGGAAGGCAAAGACATTCGCCGTGGCACCCATGATGGACTGGACCGACCGGCATTGCCGGATGTTCCATCGCCAGCTGTCGGGGCATGCCTTGCTCTATACCGAGATGGTCACGGCGCTGGCGATCCGCCATGGCGACCGGCAGCGCCTTCTGGGCTTCGATCCGCGCGAACAGCCCGTGGCCCTGCAGATTGGCGGCAGCGACCCGTCGATCCTTGCCGAGGCCGCGCGGTGGGGCGAGGACTTCGGCTATCGCGAAGTCAACCTCAATGTCGGCTGTCCGTCGGACCGGGTCCAGGAGGGCCGTTTTGGCGCCTGCCTGATGGTCGAACCGGAACTGGTGCGCGACGCCGTGGGCACCATGCGCGCGGCCGTGAGCATACCGGTAACGGTGAAATGCCGCATCGGCATCGACGACCAGGACGATGACCGTGATTTCGACCGTTTCATCGCTACGGTGGCGCAGTCCGGATGCACTACCTTCATCGTGCATGCGCGCAAGGCCTGGCTCAAGGGACTTTCGCCCAAGGAGAACCGTGAGATCCCGCCGCTCAACCATGAACGTGTCTACCGGCTCAAGCAGGCGCATCCCGAACTCACGGTCGTGATCAACGGCGGCATCGAATCGCTCGATGAGGCCTGCGTCCATCTCGCCCATGTCGACGGCGTCATGCTTGGCCGCGCCGCCTATCACCAGCCCTGGCTGCTGCATGAGGTTGATTCGCGCATCTACGGACAGCGGGCATCTGCGGCCACGGCCCTGGAGATTGTGGAGCGGATGAAACC
>JBGSNJ010000311.1:0-5166 GCA_041739715.1 Aestuariivirga sp. | reverse complement strand
GTGCTGCGCGGAACACGTACTGATCGTCGGCGGTTGCAGTCACCGCGAAGCGGCCCTTGTCGTTGGCGGGCAGGATCTCGGCACCGGGCTTTTCGATCAGGCCGAAGGGATAGTAGCCCTGGCCGCCAATGTTGACTCCGCCGTGACAGGCCGCACAACCCTTGTCAATGAAGAGGGCCAGGCCCTTCTTTTGCTCGTCGGTCAGCGCGGCATCGTCGCCGTTCAGGTATTTGTCAAATGTAGCGGGCGTCATCAGCGTGGCTTCGAAGGCCTCGATTGCCTTGGCCATGTTGTCGAAGGACACGGCGTCCGCTTCGCCAGGGAAGGCCGTCTGGAACCACTCGACATACTGCGGCATGCTCTTCAGCGTTGCCACCACCTGTTCCGGCGTGTTTGCCATCTCGACGCCGGCCTGCACCGGGCCCTTGGCCTGCGCCTTGAGATCCTCGGCCCGGCCGTCCCAGAACTGCGCTTCGTTCAGCACCGCGTTCAGGGCGGTCGGCGAGTTGCGCGGACCCTTCTGCCAGCCATGGCCGATCGAGGTTTCAAGATTGTCGTCGCCGCCGGTCGCCAGGTTGTGACAGGAATTGCAGCTGAAGACGCCGCTTGCCGAGAGCCTCGGGTCGAAGAACAGCGCCTTGCCAAGCTCGATCTTGGGCTTGGTGATCTCATTGTCCTTGATGGCCGGAATGGTCGATGGCAGGGGCTTGAAGGCGTCGGTTGCCTTGGTGCGGAGGTCATCGGCCTGTGCCGCGCCCGCAATCAAAGTCGTCGCGAGAAGAAAAGGAAGTAGAATGCGCATGGTTCACACCGTGAATTGGTTTCGTTGCGCTTCTACCCGGCAGGATCGCGTCCTTTGTTCTGCGATCCAACCCCTGCTGTCCAGATTAGAATGGCTCTAAATTCGTGACGGTGCAATGACCAGCTGAAACACGGCGCGGGACGGGTTGTCGCACCGAAACGAACTGCCAAGCGATTGCCATTCAATGTGCAGGTCCGCTCTGGGTCACGATCTAGGTTTTGGCCATGTTTAAACGACGTCCGCTAGCTCCCTGAAAGCAGCCCCCGAGGCATCTGGGCAAACGTCGCGATGGACCAAGTTCGGACTTCATCACGATCACCGCGCTCTCCCTTGATCTTCGCGTGCGGGTTCTGAAAGCCGATCAGCGTGGACATCGCCCTTGATGTTGCCCGTAGTGACAACTGCCTCAGTGATTTGCTGTGCGAACAAGGTTCTGGCGATCGCGCCACGATCCTGTGCAGGCATGCCCAGGCTCCAAGACCCGCCGTCGTGCGGCTGTCTGCACGACGGTTGTCGTGAATGCGCTTGACTTCAATTTGGTTTGACAGCAAGTTTTCGTTGATCAAACGTTTAATCAAAAATTCATAACGGCCGCTTCCCCACAAGTTCCGGATGTTACTGTGATTTCAGCAGCCAACCCCTTCGAAGGAGTATCCGAACATGGACGTCATCGACCAGCTTCATGCCCTCCACGCGGGTAAACTCAGCCGACGCGCCTTCAACCGGTCACTAATGGCGCTGGGCATCGTCCCCGTCATGTTGCCGGTTCTTCCCCGCCGCGCCATGGCTGCGCCGGAGGATCATGCGACCTGGTTCACCTGGGGTGGGTTCGATGTGCCGGACTACTTCGAACAGTATGTCGCCAAACGTGGCGAACTGCCCAACTTCGCGACGTACGGATCGGCAGAGGAGGCGCTCAACAAACTGCAGTCAGGCTTTGTGGCTGATATCGCGATGCCCTGCTTGTCGGATGTGCCGCGGTGGTCACAAACCGGGTTGTTTCAGCCGATCGACCCCGCGCGCCTGTCCAACTGGCCCGATGTCATTCCCGAGCTATGGGACGTTCCCTACAATGTCGCGGACGGAAAAGTCTGGATGATGCCCTGGGAATGGGGGCAGACGTCGGTTGCCTACCGCACCGACCTCTATGACCTCGAAGGTGCGGAAGAAAGCTGGGACATGCTGTGGAACCCCAAGTATGCCGGAAAGCTCGGCATGCTGGCCGGGGGCGGTGATGCCTGGTGGTGTGCCGCAATCAAGGCGGGGGTGCCCTTCGACCAGATCGATACCGATGCGGCGTTCGAGAAGATCTCGAACGTGTTGCGCGAGCAGCGTCCGCTGATCCGGATGTACACGGACGACACGACATCCAGCGACACCGCCCTTGCCGCAGGAGAGATCGTGGCGGTCATGGCCTGGAACAGTTCAGTCGTCACTTTGAGCGCGCAGGGCGTGCCAGTGAAGTTTGCCAAGCCGAAGGAAGGCGCGCTGACCTGGGTCTGCGGACAGATGTTGCACAAGGACGCGCCCAATATCGATAGCGCCTACGACATCCTCGATTCGCTGATCAGCGAGTCCGCATCGGTCTACCAGATGCGCGGGATGGGCTATGGCGCCGCTAACCGCAAGGCGTTCGCACAGTTCTCGGACCAGGAACTGGCAGCGCTTGGCCTTGGTCGTAACCCGATGGACGTCCTGCAGGCGGGCCACTTCGGCATTCCACAGACCGCCGAATGGGATCAGCGGATGACCTCGACCTGGGAACAGATCAAGCTCGGCTTCTAGGGCATGGAGCGGAGAGCCGGAACCTTGCGGGCGCGATCATGACGGCGACTGGCTTGCGGCCCCTCGCGCGCCCGGGCGCGCTGACACGCTTTCTGCATCGCCACGAAGGCTGGCGCGGGCATCTCCTGCTTGCGCCGGCGCTGATCCTGATGGCAGTGGCGATCCTGTTTCCACTGGGCATGACCCTGTCCATGAGCACGTGGTCGCTATCGGGCTATAACATCAACACATCGCCGGGCATCGGCAACTATGCCGCGATGGCGGAAAACCCGATGTTCCGCGTGCTGATCCTGCGCACGCTGACGGTGGCCGCGACCTGCACGCTGATCACCGTGATCCTTGTCTATCCGATGGCCTACTTTGTAGCCTTCCACACATATCGGAACAAGGCGCTGTGGCTGATCGTGCTGACTCTGCCGTTCTGGACCAGCTACCTTCTGCGTGTCTTCGCCTGGAAGGTCGTGCTGGGGCAGGAAGGCGCGGTCAACACGGCGCTTCTGTCGCTGGGGCTGATCGAGGCGCCACTGTCTTTCCTTCTGTACAGCCAGACGGCAGTGATCATCGTGCTGGCGCATTCATGGGCCGCCTTCGCGATCCTGCCAATCTATGTCAGCCTTGAAAAGATCAACCGCACCTACCTCGAGGCCGCTGCCGACCTTGGCGATGGACCGGCGCGGCGGTTCTGGCGGATCACTTTTCCCCTCTCGCTGCCCGGAGTCGTAGCGGCCTTCGTGATGATGTTTGTGCCAACCATGGGTGAATACATCACGCCCTTGATGGTGGGCGGGCCGGACAACATGCTGATCGGCAACCTGGTGCAGGCGATGTTCGGGCCGATGAACAACTGGCCCGCCGGTGCCGCGCTGGCCGTGGTGATAATGCTGACGATCGCGCTGGCGGGCGTGGTCTTTTTCGTCCTCAACAAGCTGGTGGAGAGATAGCTCATGGCGCGCTACAGCGGCTTTCAACGCCCCAATCGCCTGCTCGCCCTCTATGCCGCGGTCTTTGCCACCGTCCTCTATCTGCCAATCCTGTTCATCCCGCTGTTTTCCTTCAACAGCGGCGTCTATGTGAAGTTCCCGTTCGAAGGCTTCACCTTCGCCTGGTATGCGGACCTGTTCCAGCGCGAGCCATTGCTCAATGCCTTCTGGAACAGCATCAAGGTCGCATGCTTCGTCAGTGTGCTCTGCACGGTCGTCGCCATTCCGGCGGCCCTGGCCATCGCGCGCTACCGGATGCCGGGCAAGGCGCCGGCGGTGGGTTTCATCATGCTGCCCCTGGTCCTTCCGGGGCTAATCCTGGGGGTGGCGCTGCTGACGCTTCTGAACCGGATAGGGGTCCAGCTATCTCTGGTCACTGTCACCATGGGGCATGTCGTGATCTGCCTACCCTACGCGATCTCGGTCCTCTTGCCCCGCTTCATCGGGTTCAACCGGTCGCTGGAAGAGGCCTCGGCTGATCTGGGCGAGCCGCCCCTGCGCACCTTCTGGCGTGTCACGCTGCCCTGCAACATGCCGGGGATCCTGGCCTGTCTCCTGATGACCTTCACCATCTCCTTCGACGAGTTCTTCATGGCCTTCTTCCTCAGCGGCGCCGAATCCACCTTGCCGATGTACATCTGGGGTCAGCTGCGCTTTCCGCAAGACTTCCCGTCGCTTCTGGCGCTGGCGACACTGATCCTGGCGTTCAGCTTTGCGTTGATCTTTGCCAGCCTGCGGCTGGCCCGGATCGGGCAGCCCGCACCCACGGTGATGGGGCGATGATCGGGGTCCGCAACGTCTCGAAGTCCTTCGGCCGCGTGCAGGCCGTCACAGACGTGAGGCTCGACATCGCGCAGGGCGAGTTCTTTTCGCTGCTCGGCGCCTCAGGGTCGGGAAAGACCACGCTTCTGCGGATGATTGCTGGATTCGAGGCAGTGAGCGCTGGTCAGATCCTTATCGACGGGCAAGAGGTTCAAGACCTGCCGCCGCACCTGCGGCCGACCAACATGGTCTTTCAGAACTACGCGATCTTTCCGCATCTGAACGTGCGGGACAACATCGCCTATGGCCTCGCGCGGCTCGGCATCCAGCGCGGGGAACAGACGCGAATGGTGGACGAGATGCTCGAGATGATCGCCCTGCCTGGCTATGGCGACCGGCGGGCGAACCAGCTTTCGGGCGGGCAACAGCAGCGCGTGGCGCTGGCCCGGGCGCTGATCCTGAAGCCCAAGCTGTTGCTTCTAGACGAACCCTTGGGCGCGCTGGACAAGCAACTTCGCGAACAGATGCAGCTGGAACTGCGGGGGCTGCAGCGGCGGCTGGGGATCACCTTCATCCTTGTGACCCATGACCAGGAAGAGGCGCTGACCTTGTCCGACCGCGTGGCAGTGATGGCCGAGGGACGGGTGATCCAGGTGGACACGCCTGCCGGGCTTTATGACCAGCCCAGGAACCGCCGGGTCGCGGCCTTTGTCGGCACGATGAACTTCTTCGAGGCCACCGTGCGGGGCCAGGGCAACGCCAGCAGCGCCGAGATCGCGGGCCTTGGGCCGCAGCTTCTGGACGGTCACGCGGGCGCCCGGCGAGACGGCCTGCCTG
>JBGSNJ010000293.1:0-3455 GCA_041739715.1 Aestuariivirga sp. | reverse complement strand
GGCGGTGAAGCCGCAGCAGGCCGTCGAGGCCGCGGCGACCGAGACCCGCGCCTTTTCGAGCTTCAGGGACATCATCGCCCTGCTTACCGAGAAGCGCCTGATCAAGCTGAAGGCCGACATCGAACGCTTTGTCCGGCCGATCCGCGTCAGTCCCGGCCAGTTCGAACTGGCGCTTGAACCGGGCGCCCATCCGAGGCTTCCCGGCGAGATCGCCCGCAATCTCGAAGCCCAGACCGGCCAGCGCTGGATGGTGATGGTCGCCAAGGACGGCGGCGAGAAGCCGGTTCTGCAGCAGCGCCAGGAGAACCGGGACAGCCTGTTCCGCAGCGCGCGCGAACACCCGGACGTGCAGGCCCTTCTCAAGCGGTTCCCGGGCGCCGAGATCATCGACGTGCGCGAGCCGGACCTGCCGGAAACAATCGACAATCAGACAACGGGTGAGACGGATGAAGAACATCGGTGAGATGATGAAGCAGGTCCAGGCCATGCAGAGCCGCATGGCCGAGATGCAGGCCAAGCTGGAACAGTCCACGGTGACCGGACAGTCGGGCGGCGGCATGGTCAAGGTGACGATGACCGGCAAGGGCGCCATGACCCGGCTGGAGATCGATCCCTCGCTGATGAAGGCCGACGAGAAGGACATTCTCGAGGACCTCATCATTGCCGCCCACAGCGATGCCAAGGCCAAGTCGGAGGCGATGATGGCCGAGCAGATGAAGGATCTGACGGGCGGGCTGCCCCTGCCGCCGGGACTGAAACTGCCCTTCTGATGGCGAAACGGACCACCGGACCCGAAATCGAGCGCCTGATCCAGCTGCTTGCCAAGCTGCCAGGCCTTGGCCCGCGTTCGGCCCGGCGCGCGGCGTTGCATCTCATCAAGAACCGCGAGAAGCTTCTGGCCCCGCTGGCCGCCGCGACTGCCGAGGCCCGCGACACGGTCAGGGTCTGCTCCAGCTGCGGCAACGTCGATACGGTCGACCCCTGCACCATCTGCACCGATCCCCGCCGCGACCAAGGCCTGATCTGCGTGGTCGAGGAGGTGGGCGACCTCTGGGCGCTGGAGCGCGCCGGGGCCTGGCCGGGGCTCTACCATGTGCTGGGCGGCACCCTCTCCGCCATCGAAGGCATCCGGCCGGAGGATCTCGCGATTGCCCAGCTGATCGACCGGGCGACGGCTGCCCAGGCGCGGGAGGTGGTTCTTGCGCTGAATGCCACGGTCGAAGGGCAGACCACCGCCCATTACATCCTGGAGCGGCTGAAGCAGGCCGGCATTGCCACCTCCCGCCTGGCCCATGGCGTTCCGGTGGGCGGCGAGCTCGACTATCTCGACGAGGGCACGCTGACGGCGGCCATGCGGGCCCGCCGGCCCATGAGCTGAGCGCCTTAACCTTCTGTTAACGCAATTTGATGGTGGCGGCCCGCCGATGCACGGTGGGTCCGGCGCTTGCTTCGTGTTCACTGTCCCTTACCGGCCTGTGCCGGTTTGAAACATGGAGCACCGAGATGGCGAACCTGCTTCACACCTCCGGCATCATCCGCCGCTTTGCCCGCAGCCAGAGCGGCGGCACAGCCGTGGTCTTTGCCCTGAGCCTTGTCCCGCTGCTCATCGCAGGCGGAGTAGCAATCGATTATCTCCGGCTGTCGGAAGCGCGCACCGAGTTGCAGGCGGCACTCGATGCCGGCGCGCTCGCGGTTGGCGCGGCAAAGGATCTCGACCACGATCAGCGCATTCTGGCCGGCACCAAGACCTTCGAGCGGAACATGACGAAGGCCGGCAAGGATCTGAATGCGATCGATTATGCGTTCGAGCTGGATGGTCAGACCGTCACCGGCACTGCGCGCTACGATCTGCCGACCGGGCTGATGCAGGTGGTGGGATATGTGGCCATGGGCATCGAGGCGGACACCGAGATCACGGTGCCTGATGAACAGAAGGCCGAAGTGGCCCTTGTTCTTGATTACTCGGGCTCGATGACCGAGACCTCGGGCGGCCAGGTCAAGTATGTGGCGATGAAGAACGCCGCCAAGAAGCTGATCACCGATCTCGAGACCACCAATGAAGGCAAGGTGAAGTTCGGCCTCGTGCCCTTCTCGCATCATGTCTATGTGACACTGCCCAAAGCCTATGTCACCGGCACGACCGGAAGCGGCGACTGGACCGGCTGCACCCAGGACAGGCGCCATCCGCACAATCTGACCGACGCGACGCCGACCGGCAGCAATGCAACCAAGTGGGGCCATCCGCATGCACCGGTTCATGCCTCGGACGGCTGCTGGGCCTATGCGCCGAAGTCGCTGCAGGTGGCACCGCTGACCGAAGACTTCGATGCGCTGCGCACGCAGCTCGACAACATGCAGCCCTATGCCTGGACGCATATCGCGCTGGGCGCCGAGTTCGGTTATCATCTGCTGTCGCCCAACGAACCCTTTACCGAAGGTGCGCCCTACAGCGATGACGATACCAGCAAGTTCCTGGTCATCCTCACCGATGGCCGGCAGACGGAACCGGCCTTCGGTCCCAGTTCGCGCACGGTCTCGCAGGGCGAGGACAATCTCGAAGCCATCTGCAGCAATGCCAAGGCCTCGGGCATCACGGTCATGACCATCGCCTTCGACCTGCAGGACGAAGACACGACCAACCGGCTGCGCGACTGTGCCAGCGATCCGTCTCAGAACTTCATTGTTGCCGAAGACAGCAGCGACATCGCAGCCGCCTTCGCGGACATCCGCGAACAGATCACCGCGCAGGTCTTTATCAGCCGCTGAGGCCCAGGCCTCAGTTGGTCAGATAGACCTGCTGGCGCTTGCTGCTGCAACCGTGGCCACCCATGGGGGACACCTGGCTGGCGGCTTCGGCGGGCGCGGCAAGTGCGGCCTCCTCGGCCGGGACCGGCGACTGCGGCAGGACCATCACATCGGCTTCGGCGGGTGGCTGAACGGCATCGTTGGCCAGCGCCGGCGCGGCGGAAAGGGCTGCAATGGCGGCGGCGGCAAAGAGCTTCAACATGTCAAAACTCCCGTGTTTTCCGCCGACGCTCCGGCGTCAGCGGTAGGCGCAGAGATAGACGCCGCGATAGAGATTGCAGCCGGCCGAACCGTTCGTCAGTCCGAGCGGCACCGCACGCGGGCCCGAGTCAACCTCGTCAGTATCAACGACACGGGCCTTGTTGTCATTACCCACCTGGATCACGATTGTCTGATCGAGCACGGGCCGGCTGCAACAGGACCAGCCGCTGCTCCAGTTCAGTCCGAGGGGGGTGGCATTGCCCTGGGCATGGGCCGGCAGGGCAAAGGCGAGGGTAAGCACGGCAAGAGACGCAACTGACTTGATCATGTGACCTACTCCGATACAGACCAGTAACGAAGTATTAACCAGTCCGGCCCTTTTGCAAAGCGGATTCTAGGGCGGCGGTCAGTGCGGCCACGGCGGGCGCCCGGGCCACGCCGGCGCGGGC
>JBGSNJ010000266.1:0-17126 GCA_041739715.1 Aestuariivirga sp. | reverse complement strand
GGGGCCGTGTTCCGGCCGACGGGCTCCAGCATGAGCGACGCGCCGCCCGTGGCCGCAGCCTGGGCCCGGACGAGGAAATCATGCCCGGCGTTGCAGACCACAAGGGGAAGGTCCGTCCCGGGGATGGCCGCGAGCCGGCGCAGGGTTGCCTGCAACAAGGTGGCGTCCGAGCCCGTGGCCCTGACATAGGGCTTGGGCAGTGACTCGCGCGAGACTGGCCAGAGCCGGACACCCTTTCCGCCGGCGAGGATGACTGGAGAGATCATTCAGGTCCCGAATCTTTTGACGCAACAGGCTGAGCGGTCATCATGGCCGCTCCGGGGCGGTGCGTGAAGCCCTCAGATCGACTGGTTGAAGGCCCCGATCTCGGGATAGGTCTCAAGATGCCCGGCAATCTCGGCAAAGACGGCCCGCATCATCTGCTCGGAGACCGGGCTCTCGCAGACCACCACCAGCTCCGGCTTGTTGGAGGAGGCCCGCACGAGGCCCCAGGACCCGTCATCGAGTACGATGCGGATACCATTCACGGTGATGAGATCGCTGATCGATCGGCCGGCCATGGTCTTCTGGCCGCGATAATGGGCGACGATGCGATCGATCACGCCATACTTGGCCGTATCCGCGCAGTGGGGCGACATGGTGGGCGTGCCCCAGGTCCTAGGGAGGGCGCGGTAGAGATCGGCCATGGTCCTGGCCGGCGCACGGTCGAGCATGCGGCAGATCGCAAGGGCGGAGACGAAGCCATCGTCATAACCCCGGCCATAGGGCGCGCGGAAGAAATAGTGCCCGGATTTCTCGAATCCGGCCAGGGCATCCGACTGGCTGGTGCGGCTCTTCATGTAGGAGTGGCCAGTCTTCCAGTACTCGGTGGTGGCCCCATTGGCCAGAAGCACCGGATCCGTCGCAAAGAGGCTGGTCGACTTCACATCGACCACGAAGCGGGCCCGCGGATGCAGCGCCGACATGTCGCGCGCGAGCATGACGCCAACCTTGTCCGCAAAAATCTCGTGGCCTTCGTTGTCGACGATCCCGCAACGGTCGCCATCGCCATCGAAGCCAAAGGCGATGTCGGCGCCATGGGCCTTCACCGCATCGGCCATGGCATGCAGCATGGCGAGATCCTCGGGATTGGGATTGTAGTGCGGGAAGGAGTGATCGAGCGCGCAATCAAGCTCGATGACGTCGCAGCCGACACGCGACAGGATCTCGGGAGCGAAGGCGCCGGCCGTGCCATTGCCGCAGGCGGCGATCACTCTCAGCTTGCGGGACAGCTTCGTCGTGGCGACAAGGTCGTCGATATAGGCCTGCTTCAGACCTGACACGTGCCGCAGGGCTCCACCCGGGCGTTCGATCCATTGGGCTCCAAGCACGATATCACGCAACCTGGCCATGTCTTCGGGACCGAGGGTCAGCGGACGGTCAAGGCCGATCTTGACGCCGGTCCAGCCATTCTCGGTGTGCGAAGCCGTGACCATGGCGACGGCGGGCACATCCAGCGCGAATTGCGCAAAGTAGGCCATCGGCGACACCGCAAGGCCGATGTCGTGAACGGTACATCCCGCGGCCATCAGGCCGAGGCTCAGCGCATCCTTGATCGCCATCGAATAGCTGCGGAAGTCATGGCCGGTGACGATCTGCGGGGCGACGCCCCTTTCGTGCAGCAGCGTGCCGATGCCGAGGCCCAGCGCCCGCATGCCGAGCAGATTGATCTCGCGCCCGAAGAGCCAGCGCGCATCATATTCGCGGAAACCGGTAGGTGCCACCAGCGGTACCGTCTCATAGGCAAAGCTGTTCGGCTGCAGGCTGGGGACGGGATGGGAGAGCATTGCGCTGGTCTAGATGCCCCTGCGGCAAGATGCAACTGGTGCGGTGCATGGCGAATCACCGTCAAGGGCACCGCTGTCGACCGCGGATGCCGACCGCCGATCAACCCGTCTGGAGGCGTGCGCGAAGCTGGCTCGCGAAGCGCGTATCGGGCGCGGAAGCCGCTTCCTTCACGAAGATCGACCAATGCTTGAACACGGTCGATACAGCCTTGACGGTCTCGAGCGTTTCCTCGAGTTTGGGATCACCAGGACGCATCAGGTCACGATCGTCGCGGCTGTAGGGAGCGTTGTCATTCAACTTGATGTCTTCCAGCAGGCGATCGAAGAGCAGGGGCCGCTTCTCGGCAAGTTCCTGATAATTGGCACCGCTTGGCAGGACCTGGTCCCAGATGCCGCGGCGACGCGACGTGAGATGCGATGTCGACTGGATGCGCTTCAGGAGGACCCCCAGAATGTCCCAGGCGGCCTGGTGCTTTTCGCGCACCGGCGGCGGGATCTGTTCGAGCAGTCGAAGCAGTGACTCTTCTGTGAGACGTTCGACCACATCATCGATCGTCATGGACGACATCTGTTCGCGCCCGACCTCATCGCCCACGAAACGGGAATCGCGCACCTGATCATGATCGGACTTGCCGCGGATCACGCCGCTTCTGAACTTCCCCATACGCATCACCAACCCCTGCATCATGTCTATAGCATTGGCGAAACACGTAAATTAAGTGCAACTAGTTGACGTCCAGGTGATGTGATTGCTCGACCGGGACGGCCAAATCGGCATTCATGGTAAATGGCTGGTTAAGGTCAGGTCGAGGCTGACATGTCACCCCCAACCGCGCCAATGGTAGACAAGCAGACCAAGCCATTCCTTGATCGCGAGGCTGCTGACCCGCAGGCTGGCGGCATTGGGCAAGAACAACAGCGGAAGCGGGTCGTCATCCTCGCCAGACAGATAGTCGATGGGGACGGGAATCAGATCCATGCCCACCTTTCGAAAGGCGGCGAGCGCTCGCGGCATGTGCATGGCCGAAGTGACCAGCAGGCCCTTGTCAAAGCCTTGGGAGCGCCAGATCGCGGCAGAATTGACCGCATTCTCGCGGGTGTTGCGGCTCTCGCTTTCCAGGATGATGTCGTCGCGCCCCACCCCCATGAAGACCAGAAAGTCTGCAATGGCGCTCGCCTCCGATATGCCGTCGCCACCGAAGACGTTGCCGCCTGCGATCAGAATCCGGGGCGCCTTGCCCGCGCGGTACAGCCGGGCTGCTTGCACCACCCTGTCGCTGGCTTCATGGAGTTCGAAGAGGCCAGCCTCGCTGTCCGGCGGCGAAAGCGCGCCGCCCAGGAGGATTGCAACATCCACGACCGGATAGGAGTCGACGGGCAATGCGGGGATACGCTCCTCCAGCGTCCGCGACAGGGCATTGGCAAGAAAGGGCGTGGAGAAGGCCCAGATCAGCAAACCCGCGAACACCGCGGCAGCAAGGGCCTGCCGTCGCCGCCCAAGAAACATGGCCAGGACGGCAGAGGCAAGAACCAGCAGCCCGAGACCGAGCGGCATCGCGAGCTGCGTCAGAATCTTGTCGACGAGAATCAACATGAACAAACTATGTCGTCGGAGGGAGCCCGGCGAAAGGCGTTTCATGGCATGGCTTGCGGCCGATCGCGGTAGAGTGCCGGAGCCGGTTGTTCATTGGCTCTTCACCATCTTTGCCAGACCCGGGCGCGCGGGGACTTGCAGTTGACGCCCCGGCCAGTTCAGGCGCATCACTGGCGCGAGAATCTGCGAATCAGAGAGGTCGCCATGACATTTGCCCCATTGCCCCAACGCGCCGCCCTCTTTGCGGCGGCCCTGCTGTCGGTCCTTGCGGTGGCGGCACCGGCCGATGCCAAGAAGGGCACCAATGTCGGCGTGCTCGAATGCACAATCGACGGCGGTGTTGGTTTGATCGTCGGTTCCCAGCGTGACGTGTCCTGTGTCTTCAAGCCCACCAAGGGTGAGAGGCAGCGCTATCGCGGCAAGATCACCAAGATCGGCCTCGACATCGGAATCACCGGCAAGGCCTATGTGGTCTGGGCGGTTTTTGCACCGGGCTCGCTCAAGACGGGCGCGCTTGCCGGTGACTATGGCGGCGCATCGGGCGAGGCGAGCATCGGCGTCGGCCTTGGCGCCAATGTTCTCGTCGGCGGCTTCAAGAAGTCGATCGCGCTGCAGCCCCTGAGCGTTCAGGGGCAGACCGGCGTCAACCTCGCAGTGGGCGCGGCCGGCCTGAAACTGAAGTACCGCGACTGATCGGTTCCGATGAGTGCCGGCAGGACCTTCGGACTGGGCCTTCTGGGGGCTGTCGCCGGTGGCGCCACGGGCGGCGGACTGGGACTGCTGGGAGGACTGGCCTATACGTCGCTTGCCGATGTCTCGGGATTTGAGGGCCTTTCCGGCTATGCCGTGGCCTTCTGGATGCTGGGCGGCATCGTCCTGGGACTGATTCTCGGGATTGTGGCGGGCATCGCGCTGGCACGGCGCAAGGGAAGATCATAGACCGTCCATCGCTGACAGCCAGCGCCGTGGGTCACGCGGTGCCGATTACTTCGAACAGGGCCAGCGTTCGGCCAGAGCACGTGCGACGAGCGGCGCTCCTGCCTTGTGCAGATCTCCGGCATGATCGCCCAGCCACTTCTCCACCACCAGGGCCAGTTCCAGCAGGCCCACGTCGGCGGGCACCGCCGCACGCTCGCCCGCGATTCCCGGGGACTCGCATTTCATGGTATCGGCAACTGCCCCCAGAAATCCTGCGCAGACGCCTGCGTCCAGGAGTTCCTGGGTGGAGCGTGCAGCCAATGGCTTGACCGGCTCGGTACAGCTCTGCAGGATCTCGGCGCCGCTGAAATAGCCGCGCGGTTCTTCCGCTGAAGCAAGAGCCGCGGGAAGCGCAAGGCCGCACAGCAGAACCACACCGGCAAGCTGAAGGGAGGGCATCGCGGGCCTCGCGGAATCGGTGCGGCATGTTAACCCAATTGCCAGCCACCGCCAAACCGGTGGCGGTGCCGTCACGTCGCGACCGTGATGACCGCTCCTCCCTGCGGAACACAAAGGGTTTCGGCCAAGGCCCGGACGACATCGGCCTTTGCCATTAACTAAAACTTTACCATTGCTTTGACGCTCGGGCCTCCAGCGGTCAATTTAACCTTAACACTCGGTTAAGGTCCTCCTGGCCCATGAACATCGCAACCCGCCCGACATTGCTGCTTTCGATGCTCTGCCTCCTGATTGCGGGGACGCAGAGCCATGCCGGAGGAAGCGATACGGCGAGCAGATTGTTCGGATCGAAGAAGCACTTCGTGGCCGAGTTTGGCACCACCCTGCCCCCCATCGGCTTCGTGAACTTCTGCTCGCGTTCTCCCGAGGATTGCCGGGCCACCGGCAAGAGCCCGAAGAAGATCAAGCTCACGCCCACCGAACTGACAACGCTCTATCAGGTCAACACCTTCGTGAATGGCCGGATCATGCCGGTGAGCGACGAGGAACTCTACGGCGAAGCCGAATACTGGACCTACCCCGAAGATGCCGGCGACTGCGAAGACATGGTCCTCTTGAAGAAGAAGCATCTGACAGCTCTCGGCTTTCCTCCGGAGGCGCTGCGCATCACGGTGGTTCTCGACGAAAACATGCAGGGTCACGCGGTGCTGACCGTGACGACGACCGAAGGCGACTTCGTGCTCGACAACCGCGTCAACGAGATCAAGCTCTGGTCGGAAGTGAACTACGTGCTGCTGAAGCGGCAGTCGGCGCAGGATCCCAAGAGCTGGAAATCCCTGTCGCGCGACCTAGCCGCAACACGGCAACAAGCCGAAGCTTCAGGCAGCAAATGAGCAGCTGCCCGATGATCCGCGCAAAGCGCCTGGCAGGGAGAGCCTGAACATGATCATGTTTCCGGCAAGACTGGCGATGTCGCTCTTCATGTTCGCATTCTTCTCGTTCAGGCCGGTGCGGGTGGTGTCGCTTGCCGTCGCGGTCTCCACCCTCCTGGTCATGCATCACCGTATCGGAGAAGACCCCGACAGCCTGCAGGAATTGGCAGAGATCTCAGCGGTCGATGCAGGCGCAACGGCCAAGGCCCTGGGCATGGCCGGCGTCGTCCTGAACCTTCTCGGCGAAGACCTGCGCTAGCCGCCCATTCCTCATCGTCTCCCCGTCTGGCAGGGTGACTCTGGTCACACGAGCGCGGGCTCAGCCTTCGAGCTTGTCTGACAGAATTGATGAATTCACGTCGCCGGCCGGCAAGCGGTCAGCAGGCTTCAAGGAAGAACATCGCATGAGGAGCCGGGGCGTCGAAGTGAACCCGCCTTACCGGCTGGCCTTCATCCTGGGGTGAAAGAAGATGAAGCCTCATTCGATCTGGGGCCCGAGGGTGACCGGGTCCTGCTGACGGTCAACCACCGGCAGATCATCGACACCGCCATGACCCTGGTCACGGATGCCGGCTCGCTGCGCCTGAAAGACGAGCATTGCAGATGGCTTGCGGCCTGACGGTCCGGGCCAGGCGGACGGCGGATCGATCCGTTTTTCTGATGATTTGACCCGGCTGGCAAGCGACTGCTTTAGGCTAATGATTAGGCTTAAAGTCACCGATCCCGGTGCATCATGGAGACCTGGATGAGGTTCCATGATGGTCTATGTCGGCAAGGAACGGAGAAAGCACCCCCGCTATCGCGTCAGCAAGAGCGGCGAACTCCGTTCGGGCGAACTCGAGTTGCTTGCCAAGGTTCAGGTTTTCGAACTGAGCGTGGGCGGCGCCCGATTTCTGACCGACACGGACATTGCCGTTCCCGACAGCTTCGGCATCCTCTTCGCGCATGAGCCCGTTCTTTATCCGTCCCGGCTGATCTGGAAGTCAGGCCGCATCGTCGGCGTCGCGTTCACGGGAGAGCCAACGCTGCTCCCGTCTTTCAAGCTAACGTAGACACGGACGGATTGCCGTGGCGCGACTGCAGATCCGCTATGGGCGGGCGGACTGGACCTTTGCCTGGTTTTCCTTCAGAAGACCGCTGGTCAACGGGATAAGCGACGCAGCGTGTCAGGAGCAAAGCAGTCGGAACGAGCGAGGTGGCGCGACCGGCCGACCCGCATCAGCATCACCGCTACCGCAAGCCTGGTGTTCGGCCTGGCCAGGGCCCTGCCCCTGACGCTGGCATCCAACATCGGCGGCTTCCTTGGACGCACGGTGGGCAACCGATTCATGAAGCACAGGAACTTCATCCGGAACCTGAGTACGGCATTTCCGGACATGAAGCCTGCCGAAGTCGAAGGACTTCTGCCGAGGATTTATGACAATATCGGACGGGTCGCAGCCGAATCTGCGCATCTCGGCGACTACGCAACGGGTCGCCGCGGCGCGATGATCAGCATCGAAGGCCACGAGCACCTTCCGAAACCCGGACCAGCGGTCTTCGTCGGCTGCCATCTCAGTAACTGGGACATCGGCGTGGTCGCCATGGCACGCGAGTTCGGCGCATTGAATACCATCTTCACGCCCATCGGCGTTCCGGCACTCGACACGGGACTCGCGCGGAACCGGCTTGCCAGTGGCGCCACCTATCTGCCCCGCAATCGCACCACGCTGAAGGCGATTCTCGACGGCCTCGAAAGCGGCGTGAGCGTTGCCATGCTTGTTGACCAGCGCGTCGACTCGGGCCCGATCGTCAAGTTCTTCGGCCACGACGCCAAGGCAAGCGACTTTCCGGCCAAGCTTGCATTGCGCTTCAACATTCCGATCATTGCCGTGGATGGCGAGCGCTTGAATCCCAAGCATTTCATCGTGCGCTTCCACCCACCGCTCTGGCCGGGCGACTATCGGGGGGCGAACGCGATCACGGACATGACGCAGGCCGTCATGCTGCGGCTGGAGAGTTTCATCCGGCGTGCGCCCGACTCCTGGTTCTGCTACAAGCTGCGCTGGAAGACCCCGAAGGATTCAACGTCCAACGCACAACGACGATCCCGTCAACCCGGCTTATAGTCCCGGGTCGCCTCGGGATCGTCATGGCTTGGAGACATGGCGAGGAGTTCGCGCCAGGCGTCCTCGCTGATCGGCCAAGCAGCCCAGGCCAACGTCTCTGCCACACGCTCCGGCCGGCTCACGCCGCAGATGGTGGAGGCGATGCGCGGGTCGCGCAAGGAGAACTGCAGGGCGGCGGCACCTGGCGGAATGCCATGACGGGCACAGACGGCTTCCACGCGCCGGATCGGTTCCAGCATGCTGTCGCTGGCCTCCTGATAGACGTAGCGCCGATGGTTGCTCGCCCCCTTGGCCAGTGCCCCGCTCGCATAGGGCGCGGCATTGAGAACCGAAACGCCGCGCGATCTTGCCAGTTCGATCATCGGCTCGGCGTTCCGGTTGACGAGTGTGTAGCGATTATGCGTGATCAGGACGTCGAAATCCCAATCCCTCAGCATGGGCATCATGATGTCGATGCGGCCCGCGGCAAGACCGACGGCGGCGGCCAGGCCCTCTTCCTTCATCCGCATCATTTCGCTTAGCGCACCTCCCGGCCTGCTGATCTCACCAATATCCGAAGCGTGTTCGGGATCGTGAAGATGCAGAACCTGTACGCGATCGACGCCAAGAGCCGCGAGACTCTCTTCGATGGACCGGCGCGCCTGGGCGGCATCGAAACGGCCGGTCGCGACGTCACGGTCCAGTTTCGTCGAGAGGATGCGGCCTGCGGGCCAGCCGCCGAGTTCGCGCACGACTTTCCCGATCAACTCCTCGCTGCGGCCCAGGCCATAGATGCGCGAGGTGTCGATGAAGCCATCCGGCAGATCGAGAATGGCGCGAATGGTCGCCAGGGCGCGCTCTTCGCCTACGGCATAACCATAGGTATCGGGCATGCTGGCCAGGGCGGTAGCCCCATATCCGATCTGGGGCACCCTGATCCCCGATTTGCCAATCTCTGCATTGCGTTCCATTGCTGCTCGCCCTTCAAAGTCCACTGAGGTGATGCCATCAGCATGGCCGGAAAGCCGGGAGGCGTGCAAGCATTGAAACGGAGAGCTGCATGACCCACCGAGAGCGCGTCCGACGCTCTCGATCGCGGCAAGCCAGGTCATCGGTCTTCACAGGATGGCTCTTATTGTGCGAAACCATGGATCAACATGATCCTGTCACGGCGGCCGCTCAATCTGGTGCTTGTGCATCAACCCACTGTTCTGGAGATCGAGGATCTCCGGATCATTGCGGCCGAAGTGAAGAAACTGGCGCCTGACATCCACGTGTCGATCGCCGAGCCCTGGATGTGGGCCGGCAAGCCGACCGACACCTACTGGCAGAGACCGACCGTCACCGTCAGCTTCGGCGATACCGGCCGCTTCGCCCCGATACGGGGCCCGATCTTCATGAACCAACCGATCGCAAAGATCGATCAGTATGTACGTCTTACTGCTGCGGGCGTCGCAACACCCAAGACAGCGAAATACGAGATTGGCATGGGACTGTCTGAAGAGGACTGGGGGCCTCTCGTCATCCTCAAGCCAGCCCCCTTGCACATGACATCAAGTGGCCGCGCCCTTTACCTGTTCCGAACCAGAAGCCTCGATGGCCGCGGTCGAGACGCCTTCCCGCGCGGCCATGCCGCTCGCAGGGTTCCGATGCTGGTGCAACGCTTCGTCGACACAGGCATCAAGTTCAGGATCTATCGCTGCCTCACATTGTTCGGCGAAACCATGTACCAGTCCGTTGGTGAAGCGCCACATGAACATCCGAGTCTCGACTCGGATGACGATACGATTGAAGGACTACTGCCCGAACCACCCCGCCACGAGACGCAGCAGCGGATCAGTCACGATGCAGAAGTGACAGCCTTTGCAAGAGAGATGGCAGGCGCATTCCCGCGAATTCCGATCCTTGGCTGCGACATCATTCGCGAGGCCGCAACGGGACAACTCTTTGCCATCGAGGTGAATGCCGGCGGGAACGTGTGGCACATCTCCTCGCCGCGGACGAAGCAATGGCGCACGCTGGACGGAACGATGCACCTCGTCAGGGCCTTCGATACATTTCAACGGGCTGCACACGTTCTAGTCGACATCACGCGAAAACACGCCGCCTAATGGGGGTTGGCCGCTCTCCTGGCGAGTGAAGCTGCGAGCATCGAAGCCTCCGTCCGCCGCCCGAGCTTCATCAGGATCGCGACTTTCAGCTCCTCAGCGAGAGGCCCGAAGATGCGCGTATCGAAGGCAATCAGCCCATCATTCAGCGTCGACGGATCGATGGACAACAGGCAGTCAAGGTACTGTAGCGCCTTCCCCGCATCTCCGAAGGCAGCCTCACGCCGGGCTGCGAGGAACCGAAGTGCATGGTCATCGGGCATTGCCGAAAGACCTTCTTCGACGAGATCTCGCGGATCGCGGCCGGAGTCGAGGTCGAGGCGTCCGACCAGCTGGTAGATCATGGTCGCATCGACGCGGGACTTGAAGGATCCATCTCTCCGGGCGCATTCCAGTCCGCGGTGGGCGGCCGACAGGGACTCATCGATCCAGCCAAGTGCCGCAAGCGTTTCGGCCAGATGATACCAGAGATAAACCCGATTGGGGGACGCGAGAACGGCTTCCTTCAGAAGTGCGAGGTTGCGCGGATGCTTGTGACTCTGGTCGCCATCATATCCCAGGTGATCGAGCTGTGCCGGGCAGTTGCCGATTGATAGGCCTTCCGCCTCAGCGATCCGTACCATCTCGGCATGGCAGGTTTCGTGAATCTTGCCGACGAAACGAAGCCGCGGATCACGCCGGAACAGGCGGGGTTCCAGGTAGCGCGTGTAACCGGACTTAGGCCGGAACTGCACGGTCGCACCGATCCAGGCATCGTGCTGAATGATGTCTGGCAGACGGTAAGGCGAGGAAACGACGAGCCGTTCATCGGCGTCGATGTAAAGAATCCAGTCGCCGCTGCAGCGGTCAAGTCCGTGATTCCGTGCAGCAGAGAAATCGCCGGTCCAAGCGAAGTGATGGAGCTTGGCCCCATGGTGTTCAGCGATTTCAATTGATCGGTCGGTCGAACCGGTATCAACAATGACCACCTCGTCGACCTGGTCGACGAGTGATCGCAGACAACCTTCCAGGAACTGCTCTTCATTCCTAACGATAAGTGCAGCGCTTAATGCTGGCACCACCATCTCGCAGGACTACTGCCAATCGCCTTCTTGTGAAACGAATGGCCGTTTCAGAAAGCCTTACGGCACCACAGGAGCCGTGCTGTTCCCCGCAAGCGACAGGGGGCCGGACTTCCCCAGGGCTTCGACCGGGAAGCTGATCACGGACGGTGCCTGATAGCCACCCTTGGCCAGTTGCGCCAGGACGCCTGAACGAACCGGTGCCGAAACTGTGTTGAGCATGTCAATCCCCTTGATCGCACGAATGAAGGCTAGTCTATGTTAACCAGGAGATCAGATCAACCGCAGAATGCAGGTTTTCATCCACGAACCAGCCGCCCAGACGACACGCCGGCGCCGGGCGATCATGGTGTCACCCGTCATCCCGCGGCAGGCAGGCATGGGGCTGGCCATGCGGGCGGCCGCGCAGCTTGCCGCCCTGGCGTCACTGGCAGACACCACCCTCGTGGTTTTGCCCTTGATTGACAGCGGCGCGGCAACAGCCGAGTTCAATGAGAAGTTTCCTACAGTTAGATTGGAATTGATACCCGTTCATGGCCGTGAAGATACGCACTTCGCGATGCTGTCCCGGCTGAAGCACCCTGCCACCCGGCTAGCGGCCTTCAAGGTCTATGGGAAGCCCAGCCTGGCCGCTGCCCTGTCCCGCCCTGTGCTGAGGGACATTGGCGACATCGCCACGCGAGAGCAATTCGATCTCATCCACGTTTTTCGCGGTTATCTGGCTGGCGTTGCCGAAGCCACTCCGGCCGGGACGCCCTTGTCGATCGATCTTGACGAGGACGACAGGGCCTCGTGGCTGAGCCAGGCGGCGGAACACGAAAGGAGAGGCAACACCACGACGGGCGCCTGGGCCCAGGCAGAAGCAGAGGCAAGCGCGCGCAACCTCGAGTCGTGGGCGGGCCGTTATGTCACCGGTTTCGCAGCCAGCCGAGAGGATGCGCGACAGCTCGGCCTTCGCCATGACGGACTCGCCTGTACCGACATTGGCAATGGCGTCGCCATCCCACCGCGGCTTCATCGATGCCCAGAGCCGGGTACCATGATCTTTGTCGGCTCGCTCGGCTACCGGCCGAACGTCGAAGGCCTCCTGTGGTTCGCCGAGAGAGTCATGCCGCAGATTGGTCCGTCCAGGCTGCTCGTTGCCGGGGCCGATCCCCCGCGGGAGCTCCTGGAAAAGCGACTCGGAGGCCGGATCAGATATCTCGGCTATGTCGATTGTCTCGCAGACGCATATGCCCAGGCCATGCTTGCGATTGCGCCGATGCACGCGGGCGGCGGAACACGGATCAAGGTCCTGGAAGCTGCCGCGCATGCGGTTCCGGTGGTGAGCACCTGCGCGGCCGCCAGCGGCATCGCCGATATCTTTCCCGCACGGGGCGGCATCGCGGCGACACCCCATCACTTCGCAGCCCTTTGCAGGGAACTCGCCTTTGACCGAGAGGCTTCCGATCGCATAGGCTTGCGGGCAAGACGGCAAGCACTCCGTCACCACGACCAGCGGCTTATGGCGCGCCGCTGGCGCGAGGCCTTTCGAGCGTTGTTGGGGATAGGAACTGGCTGATGTCGCCTGTCGAACACAAGACCTACCGGCAGGTTCCGGGCCTGGCGATGACCGATGTGCCGGACGGCGTGGTCGTGGCCGACGCCGAAGGCGCGGCGCTCCATGTCCTGAATCCGACCGCCGCTGCAGTGCTCATCCTCTGTGACGGCAACCAGGATATCCAATCAATCGCGCAGGTGCTGAAAGAGGAGTTCTCGCTCGCAGAGCCTCCCTTGCGGGACGTCAGCGCATGTGTCGAACAGCTCCTTGAGCTGGGATTGATCTCACCGGCTGACGGGATGGAGTGACGGTCTGGTTTCCCGACGCGGGCCTTCATCGCGCATGCTCACGTCAGTCAGGGGCGTGCAGAATCTCGAGATTAGGCATGGCCCAGCACTGGTATCCCATCGATTGCGCCATGATGCCCAGGCCCTCGGTCTCAAGTTCGCCACGCCGGCCCGGCGGCAAGAAATCCGAGGACGGACGGATCGCCGGATGTTCCTCGCCGAAGGCGAAGGCAGGAAAGATCAAACCCTCACGATGAATATCTGCCTTGACAAGAAGCATAGTGCCACCGACGGCATCAAGCCGCTGAAGATCGGCCCCACCGCGCATGTCGCTCATGACCACACGGCCCTTGTCGCGCCAGGCATTCAGGTCAAAGGTCTCGCCGCCCCACGCCCTCACGCAGTGCGGCTGCACAATGTCGCAGCCGCTGCCAATCAGCCGCTTCAGCACATCCGCCGGATAGGCAATGACATCGCAGTCGAGCCAAAGCACCCAATCCTCGTCATCCAGTGCGCTGAAGAGAAGGTAGTTCCGGGATTTGGCGAGAACAACGCGGCGCGGATACTGGAAAGCTGGCATCCACCGAGGCAGCTGCGGCGGCATGCTGAAACCATAGTTGCGCCGCCAGAGGGACATGCGCCGAAAGCGGGATGAGTTGCGGGCGGCCATCTCTTCCAGTCGCTCAAAGGTTCCATCGCTGCTGTCGCCTTCAAGGATACCCAGAGAGAGGTTCCCGGCCGGGTAGTCGAGCCCCCGCAGGCCATCGAAGTATCCGTCAAGGTGTCGGGCCGCGTTCTTCATCGGTGTCAGAATGAGCACCTGCGGCAACGATGCGTCACCCGTTCTGTTGTTCATCGGCTCTCGTCCAGGGGCCGGTAAAAGTCGGGCAGGACGGTCCATCGCTTCGCCAGTTCTGCACCGTCCTGATCCAGATCGGCTCGTGGTACCGAAGCCTTCAAGATGACCGGCAATGCCCTCGCGCTGGTCCACCGACCGCGCCATTGTCCGTCCGCAACCGCATCGAGCCGGACGAAGACGCCCTCATCCTCACCGATGCAAACGGCAAGCCCGCGATCATCTTCAGCCACCCACCAGTGAGCTTCGTGCAAGTCAAAGCCCTTTCCAATCCGATTTCCCGGCAGCAGCTCCATCGTCCAGCGGCGATCGCCAACAAGCTCATAGACGAACCAGCGCTTTGAAATCATCTTGCGTTCGAACGCCATTCCGGCTTCGCCCAGCGGAGGCGGCAAGAAGATCCGTCCGTTCCACAGTCCCTCAAGTTCCTGAAGATAGCGGCGGCATCGTGCATCTTCCTGAAACCCGTCCAGCACAGGATTGGCTCCGTTGAGTACCCATTTGCGAAGATTGCGATGCTGAAACATCAGATGCCCTTCCGGATGGTGCTGACCGATCCAGCCGTCCATAAGCCGGGCGCGATGTGCGACGAGGGTGAATGGCGATCCGAGACGGAGCCAACTCATCAGATAGGTGTCTTTGTCGCCATAGAGCATGCGATAGACCGTGTCGGAGCGTGCATTCAGAAACCAAGCCAGGTCAATTGCATTCCAGTGACGCCGCTTGTCCGCAACCAGCTGCCCCGACTCGATGGATGGCGTCTTGCGAAAATCGACGCCACACGCCGACCAGGCCCCGGAGTCCTCGGAGAGATAGACAGTATCCGGCCAAAACACCGCACCCGCCGACAGATAGGCCTCGGTATCGAAAAGGCAGGCGGGATCAATCAAGGGAACATTGTCTGCATCGAGCAGGATCACCTCGGCGAACCGGCAGTTTCGGAGCGCGAAGGCCTTCAGTTCCCATCCACCGAGCTTCCTTGTTCCGTCGGCTTCTGGCCGTGTCAGCGCATCGACTGTGACGACATTCTGTTCTTCCAACAGTGAACGCATCGCGGGCGACATTTCCTCGGACCCTAGATGCCATACTTCAATCGGAAGCTCCGTTCGCAGATGATCCCTCAACATGCGGACAGCAATCCAGGCGCAGGTGAAGAAGCGGGCACCACCCGCCGCGATGACGATGCCCTTCCCTTCAAAACGATCCGGACATGAGACATTGGCTGCATCTAACGCAGCCTGTGCAAAGTCCTTCTGCAGGCGGGCCACCTCTTCGTCCGGCAGGACATTCCGCTTCGGCGCAGTCGAACTGCCGACGTTCTGAACGAGGCCCTGGCTTCGCAGTTGATCGAGACAGGCGGCAACATCCGCAATCGGAGGCTCGGGGAGCCCATACTGCTCCATCAAGAGGCAAGCCAATTCCACCTCGCTTTGAGAACCGTCACAGAGAATCAGGATGGCCGCAGCCACCGGGTTCAACAGATGAACCGTCGCCCCCTTGGAATCATGAACAAATACGCCGTCGGGCACATCGGTCAGTACGAGGCCGTCGATCTTTCGCAGCTTGGAGACATTTCCTTTGGTCATGACATGAAATCCGATCCGGCATGGAACACCGGAGAAGAGCAAGCTGTGGTCGAAACCTCAATGGTAGAATAATGTGGCTCTGACACTCTGCAAGCAAACTAGGAGGCCATCGTTATCTTGGTCAATGACCAAAAAACTGCAACGGGCGAAGTGCATCCGGGTTCATCCACATTCGTCTGCCAATCGCTATTCGGGCCGATGGTACTGAACCGGCATGACCGCTTCATTGGTCGGGCGATTCAGGATCAGGGATGCTGGGCGATGCGTGAGATCTTGCTCTTGAGCGGTGTATTGAGGCGCAAGCTGAAGTCAAGAAAGACCGTTGCGGTCTACGATGTAGGAGCAAATGTCGGCGCTTATACGCTTCCACTTGCCAAGGCCTTCGGGGACCGCATTCGAATCAGAGCTTTCGAGGCGCAATCCCGCATCCTCGACATGCTGCAGCAGACCTTGTCGCTCAATGCCGTTGGGACGGTTTCGTGCCATCACCTGGCGGTGAGTGACGCGGATGGCGCTACCCTTGAAGTCAGGCTGCCTGACTACAATCACGAAAACAACTTCGGCGGCCTGGAATTGTTGGAACCGGAGCGTTCGGACAACAGCGATATGAGGTTGAGCGGTCTCACCGAGATCGTGCGAACCGTCTGTCTCGACAGCTTTGATGAGACGGTCGACCTTATCAAGATTGACGTGGAAGGCATGGAACACAGAGTGCTCAAAGGAGCAATGAACATTCTCTCCAAGCACCGCCCCTTCTGCCTTGTCGAGATTCTGAAAACAGACCGCCCGATGGTCATGAATCTGTTCCAGGAGCTGGACTATCATGGTTACCGCCAGTCAGACGAGCTTATCGCGGTTCCAGCCGAAGAAAGCTGGACTTTCCCGGGCCTGGAACAGATCTTCTAGCCCCTGCACCGCTATGGCCGCACGCACACCGCGTCGCCGGCCGCCTCGTTTCACCGCGTCAGCTTTTCTTGGCAGCCGCGAACAGCGCCGTCGTAAGCGGTGACCGGGGATCGCGATCCATGGCAACCAGGCCCACCGAATGCTCGACCTTGGGATTGGAGAGCGGAATGGCGCGGACGGACTCCAGCTTGCCCAGTGCATCGATGAAGTACTCCGGCATGATGCTGGCCAGTCCGCTCGACCGTACCGAAGAGAGCAGGTTCATGATCGAATTCGTCTCGAGCCGGGGAGCGGGATGCACGTTCGCCGCGGTGAAGGCGCGGTCGATGATGCGGCGGTTCTGCATGTTTGACGTCAGGAGGCAGAGCGGCTCCTGTGCCGCTTCCAACCAGCTGACCGATTCCCGCTGCGCGATGGGATGGGTCTCGGCGACGAAGAGGCAGTAGCGTTCCTTGTAGAGCGGAACCTGCAGCAAGCCTTCCACCGGCTCATTGTCCAGATAGGTGATCCCGGCCTCGATCGAGAAGTCGTGAAGCCCTCGCAGGATCTCTTCCGAACTCTGCGACAGGACAGTGAAATCAACGCGCGGGTGTTGCGCCTGCATTGCCGCGGTAATGGGAGCCACCTTCGGCAGCGCGGATGGAATGACACCCAGCGTGATGCGGCCGACCAGGTCACCCTTGGTGTTGCGAATCTGCTCCAGCTCCTGATTGAGCGAATGCCAATTGTCCAGGATGAGGTGCGCCCATTTCAGGACCCTGTCCCCTTCCGGCGTAAGTCCGAAGAAGCGCTGCCCGCGGGCGACGATCGGCACGCCCAGCTCCTGCTCAAGCTGCCTGATCCGGCCCGAAAGCGTCGGCTGGGTGACATTGCAGGCCTGGGCAGCCCGGGTGAAGTGCTTTTCGCGGGCAAGGGCGGCAAGATACTGAAGTTGGCGGATATCCATTGTTCAACAATACCTTGGCA
>JBGSNJ010000257.1:0-2453 GCA_041739715.1 Aestuariivirga sp. | reverse complement strand
TCGCGTTCCAGCAGCGAGCGGGTGGCCGAGTGGCGCATGCGGTCGATCTGTTCGTTGATCGAACTTTCCTTCTCGATATAGGTGTCGCTGCGCGGCACATAGGCCTCGGGCGTATAGTAGTCGTAGTAGGAGACGAAGTATTCCACCGCGTTCTCGGGGAAGAAGCTCTGGAACTCGCCGTAGAGCTGGGCGGCCAGTGTCTTGTTGGGCGCGAGGATCAGCGCCGGGCGCTGGGTGGCCTCGATGACCTTGGCCATGGTGAAGGTCTTGCCCGAGCCGGTGACGCCGAGCAGCACCTGGTCGCGCTCCAAGGCGGAGACGCCCTGAACCAGTTCCGCGATGGCGGTGGGCTGGTCGCCCTTGGGCTCATACTCCGAGACCACACTGAGGCGCCGTCCGCCATCGGACTTCTCCGGCTTGGGCGGCTTGACGGGGATGAAGCTCTGCAGCGGCAGGAACTCCGGCCGCAGGGGACCGAGCCCCTCGGTGATGGCGGGGAGCGGCAAGCCCTCAATCGGCGCCTGCGGCGCCTCGGCGAATCCGCCGTCCTGTCGTGAATGTCCCATGATGGGCGGAATATAGGTGACGGAGGCCGGATCGCAAAGCGCTCCTGCTGACAGCTGCTGTCAGGAGCGGGTTACTTCTTCGGGAACAAGAGGGTGAAGCCGGCCCGGGCGCCCCAGCCGGTGGGGCCGACGTCCTCGGGCGAATCCACCCAATAGCGGGCGCCGGCGAAGAACTGGACCGGCTGCTTGCCGACCTGGACGAGCTTCGAGACCACCGCGTTGACCGGCACCGACCATTCCTCCGCTTCCCAGTTGTAGGTCGACTCGGTGTTGAGCGAGAATGTCCAGGCATCCTTCGTGGTGTAGCTCACGAAGGGCTGCAGGAAGGTGGAACTGATGTCGGGATTGCCGTTGTTGGGGCCGACCGACCAGATATGGTTGGCGAGCATGCCAAGCGTCCAGCCATTGCCTTGCCACAGGGCCACCGCCGTGGGGCCGAGGCCCCATTGGTCGGGTCCGAGGAGATCGTTGGTATTGGTCGGTACATAGGCAACGGGGCCGACGCCCCAGACAAAGCCGTTCACCGGCTTGGTGGGCGAGAAGAACAGACTCTGGGTCACATTGCCGAGACCGAACTGCGAACCGGCGCCAGGGAAGATATCGTCCTGCGAGATGATCGGCACGATGGTGCGCGAGATCAGGTTCCAGTCCTCGTTGAGGGTAATGGGAACAACCGGCTGGAAGTTCACGTAGTATTGTTCGCCGTCTTCCGCGGGACCGATGCCGCCGTTGTAATTGCCTTGGAAAGGCACGCTGATCAGCGCGGCCACCGGGTTGGCCAGGTCCTTGGCGAGATCCTGGGAACTTTCCTGCGCTTCAGCCGCAGAAAGAGCTGCAAGCAAGATCGCGGCAGCCGCGCCGGCCGGTTTGTAAGTCATGTCGAGCCCCCTTCGTCTGCGACCAGCTTGCACCGGCGAATAACACAAAACTAAGCCAGCGACGAGAGAGGTGCAACCCACAAGATGTTGGGGCGGGATATCAGGACAGCAGCCAATTGGTGAAGACATAGGCAATCCAGCCGAATGCTGCGCCGGGCAGGATGTCTGCAACGTAGTGTTGCTTCGTAAAGAGAGCGCTCATTGAGATCAGCAGCGGAAACAGGAAGGCCAGCAGCGGCCAGTTCCCCAGCGACTGCGGCAGCGTGGCATGGAGATGCAGGGCTGTCAGCGTCGCCACGCTCACATGCATGCTCGGGATGCTGTTGTCATACTTGTCGAAGCGATGGACGAAGGCCAGCATGCGGAGCGACAAGGAGCCGTCGGGCTGGTATCTGCGCCAGTACGCCGGGATCCGCACCGGGAAGAAGTAGAAGACGGCAAACTGCATGGCCAGGAGCACCAGAAAGCTGAAGGCCGTATAGTTAAAGGACTGGAACGAGGGCTGCGTGAATACCAGCAGCAGAATGATGGGATAATAGAGCCCGGAATAGATCCAGACCCATGAAGGCCAGAAGGGAATGCGGTCATCGAGGCGCGTGTTGAATTCCCGCGCGGGACGGTAGTGGTGCTTCTGGACGAAGAAGTAGAATTGATAGCCGCCGATGATCATCACGATCGCGCTGACCAGACAGATGAAGTAGTCCATGGCTCCCATGAGGTGGCACCGCGCGAGCTTCCGATGGCCAGACTATTGACCTCCCGGCCATCGCTGGCAAGTTCCCGGGCTCCAGGCCGTTGCCTGCACGCGCCCGGAGAACTAGCCTCGGTGCGGCTGGCGGCAGGCACGGGGGACACAGCGGGATGAGGGGCATGGCGGGGCAGAAGTCTTGGGACGTCGCCTGCCTGGGCGAGCTGGTCATGGACCTCGTTCCGCATTCGCGCACCGGAGCGGAATGGCTTTACGCGCCGAGCCCCGGCGGGGCACCCGGCAATGTGGCGGCAGGGCTGG
>JBGSNJ010000254.1:0-7248 GCA_041739715.1 Aestuariivirga sp. | reverse complement strand
GCCATCATGCAGACCTCGGCGTCGGCGGCGGGCGAGGCGGAGCCCACCGTGTCGGCATCGAACTGCATGAACTGGCGAAAGCGGCCCGGTCCCGGCTTCTCGTTGCGGAAGACCCAGCCCTGGCGGTAGCTGCGATAGGGGGTGGGCAGCTTCTGCTGGTTCTCGGCCACGAAGCGGGCCAGCGGCGCGGTCAGGTCATAGCGCAGCGACAGCCATTGGTCGTCGTCGTCCTGGAAGGAGAAGACGCCGGCATTGGGCCGGTCCTGGTCGGGCAGGAACTTGCCCAGCGCCTCGGTGTATTCCACGAAGGGCTGCTCCACCGGTTCGAAGCCATAGGCCTCGTAGACCTGCTGGATGGTGGCCAGCATGCGGCGCACGCCGCGGATCTCGCCGGCGCCGATGTCGCGGAAGCCCTTGGCCACGCGGGCCTTCGGGCGGTTGTCCTTGCTCATGTCGAAATCTCGCAGGAATTTGCGAGGCTTCTAAAGGAAGACGGGCGGAATGTGAACAGCCAATGGGGAGTGGCGAATGGCGAATGGAGGCAGGGGATCAGGTTAACGCCCCACTCGCCATTCGCCACTCGCCTCCTACTTGTCGCGATAGACCTTCTGGAACTGCTCGCCCAGGCCGTCGATGCCCAGCCGCATGGTGTCGCCCGGCTTGAGGAAGCGCTGCGGCTTCATGCCCATGCCGACGCCCGGCGGGGTGCCGGTGGTGATGATGTCGCCCGGCATCAGGGTGAAGAACTGCGAGAGATAGGCCACGATGAAGGCCACGCCATAGACCATGGTGGAGGTCGAGCCGTCCTGGACACGCTTGCCGTTGAGCTCAAGCCACATGTGAAGCTTCTGCGGGTCCTTGACCTCGTCCGCCGTCACCAGCCAGGGGCCGACCGGGCCGAAGGTGTCATAGGATTTGCCCTTGGTCCACTGCCCGGACCGCTCGGCCTGGAACTCGCGCTCCGACAGATCGTTGATGGTGCAATAGCCCGCGACATGGGCCATGGCGTCCTTCTTCTTGATGTTCTTGGTGACGCTGCCGATGATCACGCCCAGTTCAACCTCCCAGTCCGACTTCTTCGACTTGGGCGGGATGGTGACGTCGTCATAGGGTCCGGAAACGCAGTTCACCTGCTTGGTGAAGACCACCGGCTCCGGCGGCACCTTGAGGCCTGATTCCGCGGCGTGGTCGGAGTAGTTCAGGCCGATGGCGATGAACTTCTGCGGATTGGCGATGCAGGCGCCGATGCGCGGGTTGCCCTTCACCAGCGGCAGCGACTCCGGCTTGATCTTGCGCAGCCGCGCCAGGCCCTTCGGTCCGATCACGTCGCCGCTGATGTCGGGCACCACGCGCGACAGGTCGCGGATCTTGCCGTCCTTGTCGAGCAGGCCGGGCTTTTCCTTGCCCTTCGGGCCGTAACGCAGAAGCTTCATGTGCCATCCCCTTGTCTTGCCGACTCGTGCCAGCGCGGTGAATATCCGGCGCGCAAAATGGCCGCGATCGACGGCGGAGTCAAAAGCCTTCCGCGCATGGAGGCCCTGCGGGGACGAAAATCGCGATAGCCGTCGAAGGACCAGCGCAGGAGGTTTCCACCGCGCAGCGCGAAGGCGGCGCCGTCGATCTCCACCATCGCGCCATCCGGGAGGCCATCGAGATCAATGTCAGGCTTCGGACCAAGCCGTTCGGCATGCAGGGCGCGGTCGAATCCATCGACCTTCTGGCGGCCGAGAAAGGCGGTGGCCTCGGCCCGCCGGCAGAAGAAGCAGGGCCGGTGGCCGGCGGAAAGTGCGGTCACCTCGTCGAGAAAGAAGAGCGATGTATATCCGTTTCCCATCGCCTCGTGATGCAGGTCCTTGTAGTGCAGCTCGCAGCAGATCCAGTGCCGGCTGGCCCAGCGTCGTTTTCCCAGCGTGCGGTCGTCGCGATGGAAGCGTCCGCCGCGGTTGCCCAGCATGGTGCCGCGCTGCGGCACGGCATGCAGCACGCCCCAGGGATCGACCCGGTTCTGCAGCCTCACGCCGCGGCGCCCGTGTCAGCGGACGATGATGACATGCATGTTCTTGGGGCCATGGGCGGGCCTCACGATGGTCTGCTCGATGTCGGCAGTGCGCGAGGGGCCGGAGATCATGTTGACCGTGCGCGGCATGACGCCATCGCCGAAAGCCTTTCGCAGCTTGCTCCAGGCCTCTTCATAGCTGGCGAAGAGGCTGTCCAGTTCCAGCACCACGACATGCGCCTCGGGCAGGAAGTTGAGGGTCGTCGGGTTGTCGGGGCCCGAGACCTGGATGATGGTGCCGGACTCCGCAACGCCGGCGAAGGCGCGGGTGATGGAGGCGCGATCCGTTTCGGCCGCGCGGCCTTCCTCGACCTCGATCGCACCGCCGCGATGCCAGGGCAGCTTCGCCAGCAGCGGATCGGCGCCGCGCCGGATATGGGCCGGAAGATTGCCATTGCGCAGATAGGCCGCCACCGCATGCGGCACGTCGTTCACATCGTCCAGAAGTTCCACCGTGCCGCCGACGGCTTCCATCATCCGGGTGAAAACACCGATGCGGTGATCGTCGTCGCCCTGCCCGCGTGCCGGGATCAGGTTGCGGCGATGCTCGGCCAGATGCTCGTCCACGATCATGCGCCGGGTCTCCTCGTCGCCCTTGGAGGTGCGCGCGCGGATCTTCGCGAGGATTGCGTCGCGGCTCACGTGCGCCGCTCCTTCCACATCTGCTGGAATGTCTTGCCCTGCGGCGCCGGGAAGTCGCGGCATTGCGTCCAGCCGGATGCCAGCGGCAGGCTGGAGATGCGGCCGGTGCCGTGGCCCCGGTTGTGCAGCACGCGGGCGGCAAGGCGCGTGACCATCTGATACAGCTTCGGGCGCTTGGCGAGGAAAGCCCAGAGCCCGAGGCCCGTCCGCATGGCCTGCGGCTGCAGGTGCTTCTCGAATTCCTTCTCGCGCCACGAACGCAGCATCCTGGGCAAGGGAATCCGCATGGGGCAGACTTCCTCGCAACGCCCGCAGAAGGTGGACGCATTGGGCAGGTGCTTGGCCTTCTCGATGCCGACCAGCGCCGGCGTCACCACCGAGCCGATGGGACCAGGATAGACCCAGCCATAGGCGTGGCCGCCCACCGCCTGGTAGACCGGGCAGTGGTTGAGACAGGCACCGCAGCGGATGCAACGCAGCATGTCCTGGAACTCGGTGCCCAGCACGTCGGAGCGGCCATTGTCGAGGATGACAACGTGGTACTCCTCCGGGCCGTCGAGGTCGTCAGGCCGCTTCGGCCCGGTGGACAGCGTCGTGTAGTTGGAGAAATCCTGTCCCGTTGCCGAGCGCGCCAGCACGCGCAGAATGGTGGCCGCGTCTTCCAGCGTCGGCACGATCTTCTCGATCGATGCGATCACCACATGGACCTTGGGCAGGATCTGGGTCAGATCGCCATTGCCCTCGTTGGTGACGATGATCGAGGTGCCGGTCTCGGCCACCAGGAAATTGGCGCCGGTCACGCCGACATCGGCATCGAAGTATTTCTGGCGCAGCACCTGCCGCGCCTCCTCGACCAGTGCGGGGATTTCGGTCAGGTCGCGCTTGGGGTCGAGATGCGTATGCGCCTTGCGGAAGTCAGCTTCCACCTGGTCGCGCGTCAGATGCACGGCCGGCGCGATGATGTGGCTGGGCCGTTCCTTGCGGAGCTGGATCAGATACTCGCCGAGATCCGTCTCGACCGGCGTGATGCCATTGGCTTCGAAATGATGGTTGAGGTCGATCTCCTCGGAGATCATCGACTTGCCCTTGGTCACCGTGCGGGCCTTCACCCGCTGGCAGATGCCCAGGATGGCCGCACGGGCCTCTTCCGCCGTCGCGGCCCAATGCACCTTGCCGCCGGCGGCCACGACCTTCTCCTCGTAACGTTCGAGATAAAGATCGAGATATGCGAGAACGTGATCCTTGATGTCGCGTGCCTGGTCGCGCAAAGCGTCGAATTCGGGAAGGGCCTCGCGCGCCTTGCTGCGCTTGGAGATGAAGCGCGGGCCCGTCTCGGTCATGGCATGCTGCAGCTGGCTGTCGGCCAGCGCGCGCTTCACGTTCTGCGGGAAGGTCGCGGTTGAAGCGTCCATCACTCCGCCTCCGCGATCGGCGGCGTTGCGGCATCGCCCGCCAGCACTTCCGCCACATGCCGCACGCGGATGTGCGAGCCTTCGCGCTTGAGCTTGCCCGCCATGTTCATGAGACACCCCAAATCGCCCGCGATCAGCGTGTCGGCGCCCGTTGCGGCGATGTGCTTCAGTTTCTTCTCCAGCATCTTGTCCGAGATGCCGGGATACTTCACGCAGAAGGTGCCGCCGAAGCCGCAGCAGACCTCGGCGTCGGTCATTTCCTTGAGCGTCACGCCCTCGACGCTGGCCAGAAGCTGACGCGGCTCGTTGCGAATGCCAAGCTCGCGCAGGCCCGAGCAGGAGTCATGATAGGTGGCCTTGGCTGGGAACTTCGCGTCGACCGCCGTCACCTTCATCACCCGCGTGAGGAACGAGACGAGTTCGTGGCTGCGCGACGCGAGGTCGACGGCGGCCGCGTGGTCGACGGACCCCTCGGTGAAAAGTTCTGGATAGTGTTTCACGATCATGCCGCCGCAGGAGCCCGAGGGCGCCACGACATAGTCGTAGCCCTTGAAGGCAGCAATCACGTTGCGGGCAAGGTCGGCGGCGGTGTTCCGGTCGCCGGCGTTGAAGGCGGGCTGACCGCAGCAGGTCTGGGCCTCGGGAACCTCGACGGTGCAGCCAGCGTCTTCCAGCAGCTTGACCGCGGCAAATCCGATCGACGGCCGGATCAGGTCGACCAGGCAGGTCACGAAGAGGCCGACGCGGGGAGAGGGCTGGGTCATCAGGGCTCGAGGCAAACGCGTGAGGCTGGCGTTTTGCCAGCCCCGGCGCTGCCCCGCAAGCCGTTTCGCGGTTACTTCATGGTCTTGAGATAGGCGAGAAGGTCGACGCGCTCGTCTTCCTTCTTCAGGCCGGCGAAGGCCATCTTGGTCTTGGGAACCACGCCTTTGGGATCCTCGATGTACTTCAGGAAATGCGCGTCGTCCCAGACGGGATTGGCCTTGGCGTATTCGAGCATGGCCTCGGAGTACTTGTAGCCGGCGACCGAGGCGGTGTTGCGCCCGATCAGGCCCTTGAGCGTCGGACCGACCTTGTTGGTGTCGGCATCGGCCACGTGGCAGGCCTTGCACTTGTTGAATACCTTGGCCCCCTTTTCCGGGTCGCCGTCGGCCAGGGCCGGCAGACTGAGGCTCGCCAGCAAGGCGAGGGCAAGGGGAACGGACTTCTTCATCTTGGTTGCTCCAGGAAACGGCGCGGATTGCGCTTTGAACGGAAACGGAATTCAGTACAAGATAGTGTCGAAAGCGTGAAACGGATCACCAGCCGACCAATGCTCAAGATGCCCATTCCTGATGCCGCCGCAATAGGCCGTAGGGCCGAAATTGCCGCTGCACTTCGCCGCATCGTGCCGGGCGAGGGGGTGATCGAGGCGCCGGTCGAGATGCGGGCCTATGAAACCGACGGGCTGACCGCCTACCGGCAGCTGCCGCTGGTGGTGGTCCTGCCCGAGACGACGGATCAGGTGGCGCAGGTGCTGCACTATGCCCATGAGAATGCGATCAAGGTGGTCCCCCGCGGGGCCGGAACCTCGCTGTCGGGTGGCGCCCTGCCGCTGGCCGATGGCATCCTGCTGGGCATGGCCCGTTTCAATCGGATCCTGGACATCGACTTCGCAAACCGCTGCGCCGTGGTGCAGCCGGGCGTGACCAACCTTGGCATCACCCGTGCGGTGGAGCACCGGGGGTTCTATTACGCCCCCGACCCTTCCTCGCAGATCGCCTGCTCCATCGGCGGCAATGTAGCCGAGAATTCCGGCGGTGTTCACTGCCTCAAATACGGGCTCACCGCCAACAACGTGCTGGGCATCGAGATGGTACTGATCACCGGCGAGGTGATCCGGCTGGGCGGCAAGCATCTGGACAGCGAGGGCTATGACCTGCTGGGCCTGATGACCGGGTCGGAGGGCCTCCTGGGTGTCGTTACGGAAGTGACCGTCCGCATCCTGCAGAAGCCCGAGACGGCCCGCGCCGTATTGGTCGGCTTTCCGACCAGCGAAGATGCCGGGCAATGCGTGGCCGACATCATCTCGGCCGGAATTATTCCGGGCGGGATGGAAATGATGGACCGGCCCGCCATCCACGCGGCCGAGGATTTCGTCCATGCCGATTATCCGCTCGATGTCGAGGCGCTCCTTATCGTCGAACTCGATGGGCCGAAAGTGGAGGTGGACCAGCTCATCGCGCGCGTATCTGAGATTGCGCGGCAAAACAGGTCCAGCACCTTGCGCATCTCGGAGTCGGAGGAGGAGCGCCTGCTCTTCTGGGCCGGGCGCAAGGCGGCCTTCCCCGCCGTGGGACGCATCTCGCCGGACTATCTCTGCATGGACGGAACGATCCCGCGGAAGAAACTGCCCGAGGTGCTGCGCGGCATGGCGGAGCTCGCGCTTCACTATGACCTGCGCGTGGCCAATGTCTTTCACGCCGGCGACGGCAACCTGCATCCGCTGATCCTGTTCGATGCCAATGATCCCGACCAGCTCGAACGCGCCGAGAATTTCGGCGCCGACATCCTTCGGCTTTGCGTGCGCGTGGGCGGCGTGCTGACCGGCGAACATGGCGTGGGCATCGAGAAGCGCGACCTCATGCCGGAGATGTTCTCGGAGATCGACCTCAACCAGCAGCAGCGGGTGAAATGCGCCTTTGACGACCAGGGTCTTCTCAATCCCGGCAAGGTCTTTCCCACGCTGCATCGCTGCGCCGAACTGGGGCGGATGCATGTGCGCGGCGGCCGGCTGCCCTTCGCCGACATTCCGAGATTCTGATGGAAGCGGCCGTGAAACCTGGCTCGGAGGCCGAGCTTGCGCAGCTCGTGGCGGAAGCCCCGTCGCCCTTCGAGATCATCGGCACGGGGACGAAGCGCGGACTTGGCCGTCCGGTACAAGCGGCGCGGACACTGGACATGTCCGCCTTCTCGGAGATCGCTGCCTACGAACCGGAAGAACTCATCCTTGAGGCCGGGGCTGGAACGCAGCTCGCGGAGATCGACGCGCTGCTCTCGGTACGCGGCCAGCACCTCGCCTTCGAACCGCCGGACCTGTCGCGGCTGCTGGGGAGCCCTCACAGCGGCACGCTGGGCGGACTCATGGCCTGCAACCTC
>JBGSNJ010000224.1:0-1677 GCA_041739715.1 Aestuariivirga sp. | reverse complement strand
GATCTGCAGGCGCTGCCGGACGGGCCCGACCAGCCCTCCTGGGGCGAGCCGTAATCGGTGGTCACCGTGACGGTGACAGGCTCGGTCGTCGCGGCCGTCAGAACCACGAAGGCGCCGGCCGACAGGCTGCGGGCCGAGGTGATGTAGCTGAGATCCGGACCGTCCACGGAAATGCTTTCGGGCGCGTCCTCGCCGGCCCCGAGCGCGGCCGTCAGATCGGCATCGTCGGTGCCTTCGGACAGGGCGTCCCTTCCGTCGTCCAGCCCCGCGCTGCTCTCGGATCCGTCAAGAGCCAGCGGATCGACCGCGTCGGCTGCGCCAAGCTGATAGAGGAGGATGTCTTCGAGGTCGTCCGTCAACAGAACAAGGTCTTCCGACCGAAGAGCGGAATCATGTGCCATGTCTTTGTTCCTAATAATTCATTCACATGTTTCCCCTTGAAAACGGGGAAACCTCCCGATCTACCGTAACCGAGGGCGGTGAATCGGGCAACCATTCTGCACAGCGGCCGACCGGCGGCGCCCGGGGCGGCGGCTTTCCGCGCTGCACGCCCCGGCGCCGCCCGACCCGCCTCATCTGCGGGCGTAGATGTCCTCGTAGCGGATGATGTCATCCTCGCCGAGATAGCTGCCGGTCTGAACCTCGATGAGAACCATCGGAACCTTGCCGGGGTTTTCCATCCGGTGCACGGCGCCCAGCGGAATGTAGACGGACTGGTTTTCGGTCACCAGCTTGACTTCGCCATCGACCGTCACGCGGGCTGTCCCCTCGACGACGATCCAGTGTTCCGAGCGGTGATGGTGGCTTTGCAGGCTGAGCGCGGCGCCAGGGTGGACAACAATGCGCTTCACCTGAAACCGCTTGCCCATCACCAGGCTCTCGAACCAGCCCCAGGGACGGTAGTCTACCGGAAAGCTCTCGGCCTGCGGGGCCTTGCGGGCTTTCAGCGCGCTCACCGCCTCTTTCACCCGCTGACCATCGGATTTCCGCGCCACCAGCACCGCATCGGGCATCGCGACCGCGATGATATCCTCCAGACCGATGCCGACCAGTTCCAGCCGCGGCGATTCCGACCGCAGCAGCGTGTCATGGCAGTCGATCGCGATGGCGTGGTCGGAACAGACGTTGCCGGACGAATCCGGCGCGCTTTCATGCCAGACCGCGTCCCAGCCGCCCAGGTCGGACCAACCGCCCGCGAAGGGCACGACCCACAGGTTCTTCGCACGTTCCATCACGGCGTAGTCGATCGAGATGTCTTCGGCCTCGGCCCAGGCCGGCGGCGCCAGACGCAGGAAACCGAGATCGGAGCGCGCCTCGTCCAGAGCCCGGCGGACAGGGCCGATCAGGCCCGGCGCAGTGGCTTCGAAAGCTGCGATGATGGTTGAGACAGAGAAGAGGAAGATCCCGGCGTTCCACAGGAAATGGCCGGCCGCCAGCATTTCGGCTGCGCGGGCGGCATCGGGCTTTTCGACGAAGCGGACCAGTTTCTGCGGCCCCTCGCCGCTTTGCCCGGGTGCAAGCTCCAGATAGCCATAGCCGGTTTCGGGCCTGACAGGCTGGATGCCGAAGGTCACGATCTGCCCTGACAGCGCCGCAGGGACGCCGGCAGCGATGGCGGCGCGGAAAGCGGCCACATCGGGCATGACATGGTCCGACGGCGCCACCAGCATCAGTGCC
>JBGSNJ010000219.1:0-1620 GCA_041739715.1 Aestuariivirga sp. | reverse complement strand
AGGCGCTCTTCTTGGTTGGACCGCGATACCGATCGTCTTCCTGGCCAGCATCGCGGCAAGCCTGATCTGGAGCCCGTCCGATCTCAGCAGCTGGCAGGTTCTCTGGGCCGCGGCAAATGCGCTGATCTTTACCGGATCGGCGTCGCTTCTTCGGGGCTTTTTCCGCAGACTGACGGTGCCGGGCACGGCAACCGCCGTCGCCTTTCTGGGCTTCGCCTTGCTGACGACGACGGCCTCGGCCTTGGCGCGCATCGCGATCGCCACAACGGCGCTTGGTCTTTCGCCATCCATTCTTCTACCCTACACGACAGCACTGTCGGTCGGCAACCTCACAGGCATACTCACCGTCGTTCCTATCTTCTTCCTCTGGTCCAGCGTCACAGATGCAAAGCGCTACTTTGCGTCCTGGAGCAATCGGCAGTACCTCGTGATCGCCACGACGCTGCTTGCCACATACGTGGTCTTCGGGCTTGAGAACACCAACGAGTTCAAGTTCTTCTACATCATCTTCCTGCCCGTCATCGCCATGGCGCTCCTCGAAGGCTTTGCGGGCGCGGCTATCACGGTCATCCTCTCGGATGTTCTGATGCTGCTGATCCTGTATATTCGCGGTTTCGAACCTGCCGCGGCTGTAGAGCTGCAGGTGCTCATGATCACCCTGTCCGGTACAGGCCTGGTCCTCGGCGTGATCGGACTCATCGTTTCTCTAGCCTTTGCCTATCTCTCGGCCCCGGATCTTGCTCTCACCCAGGCCTCGGTCGAGGTCGTGACGATCATCCTGCTTCTCCTTGCGCTCAACTTCCTGCCAAAAGGCACGCCGCGTGAAAGCAGCAGCGGCCGACGCCTGCGCGACGGCATCCTCGCTTCACTTGTCGGTCTTGGCGCAGGCTTGCTGACCTTTCAGATCCAGGCGTCCAGCTTCTCCCAGGCGAGCATCTCCGCCTATCATCTTGCCAATGCCAAGCCAGCCGGCGGCGGCACCAATGTCGTCAACGTGATCCTGGTCGACTTCCGTGGCTTCGATACCTTTGGCGAGATCATCGTTCTTGGTATCGCCGCGCTGGTCATCTACGCACTCACCGAGACACTGCTCGCCGGAGCCGTCGGTAGACGGCTTGCAATCCGGCCGCCCGATACTGGCGAGGCAGGCGACAGCCATCCGCTCATGATGGTGATCGCCACGCGCGTCATGATGCCGATCACGCTCATGGTCGCGCTGTTCATCTTTATCCGCGGCCACAATCAGCCCGGTGGCGGCTTCATTGCCGGCCTGGTCGTCGCGATCGCACTCATCATGCAATACATGGCCAGCGGATTCGACTGGGCGGCGGCGCGGCAGAAATACCCTTACCACGGCATCATTGCCGCGGGCATCTTCGCGGCCCTCCTGACGGGCCTGGGATCGCTGGTCCTCGGTTATCCCTTCCTGACCAGCAGCTATGGCTACTTCAAGCTGCCCTTCATCGAGACGTTCGAGCTTGCCACGGCGATGGCCTTCGACGCGGGCGTCTTTCTCTGCGTCGTTGGTGCCGTGATGCTGGCACTGGAGAGCCTGTCGCGGCTGGCGCATCGCAGTGGGGAGCGACCGAGCCCCTACCCGATGGATGTCGACCCGTCCCG
>JBGSNJ010000192.1:0-18708 GCA_041739715.1 Aestuariivirga sp. | reverse complement strand
GTGGCCTGGGCCGTCGCGCTTCCCCTGATGTTCGTCATGGCCGACGCGCTCGCACGCTGGCCGCGGCTTGCCAGCCACGCCTTGCAGGACTAAGCACGCGCCCGGGGGCGGGGCGTTGGCGTGAAGCTGGTCAGCTACAACATTCAATATGGCTTCGGCAGCGACGGCCGCTATGACCTCGAACGCATCGCGCGCATCGTCGATGGCGCCGATGTCATCGCCCTGCAGGAGGTCGAGCGTTTCTGGAAGCGGTCGGGGCTCGACGACCAGCCGGCGATCCTGGCCGGGCTTCTGCCGCGCTATCACCATGTTTATGGCCCAGCCTTCGACATGGATGCGAGCGCGGTCGCGGCGGGGCGCGTGATCAACCGGCGGCGGCAGTTCGGCACCATGCTGCTGTCGCTGCGCCCGATCCGGTGGTCCAGGCTCCATGTCCTGCCGATGCGCCGCATGATCGACCCGCTCAACACACGCAACGCGGCCCTGGAATGCCTGATCGAAACGGACTGCGGGCCCATCCGCTTCCTGTCGCTGCATCTCGCCCATGTCGGCGTCGCCGAACGGCTGGAACAGATCGACTACCTGCTTCAGCAGCATGACCGCGCCGCAACGGATGGCGGCCCATGGAGCGGAAGGGACGACGAGCCCGCGCGAAACTGGACCAACGATGAGCCTGAACCCGCGTCTCCGGCAGCCGCAATCTGGCTTGGCGACTTCAATTGCGAGCCCGGCAGTGCCGAGTATCTGAGGATCGTTGGCCAGACTCCCTATCATCCGGGCGCGCGCTATGCCGGAGGCCTCAGCGATGCCATGACGCGCGATCCCGCCGCCCCAGGCAAAGTCTACACGCATGTGAAGATGATTTCCGGGACCCTGCGCCGGCGCCAGCTGGATCACTGCTTTATCAGCTCCGCGCTCAAGCCGCGCGTCAGGTCGGTGCACGCCGCGAATGGCGAAGTCGCTTCAGACCATCACCCGCTGTGGATCGACATCGATCTCGAGTCCGCGGCATGAGTCTCACCGTCTTTCTCGCGGTGATCGCAGCGGCGGCCATGCATGCCTCGTGGAATGCGCTGGTCAAGGTGCGTACCGACCGCTTCGCCTCGATCTCGATCACCGCGCTCGGCATGGCGCTCGTCGCCGTTCCGGTCTTGCCCTTCGTGGATGTCCCCCATGCTGCGGTCTGGCCGTGGATCGTCGCCTCGGTCATCATCCATGTAGGTTACAGGCTCTTTCTGATCATGGCCTACAATGCCGGCGACCTGGCGCAGACCTATCCGCTGGCGCGCGGTGCCGCCCCCCTGATGACGGCAGTGGGCGCGATCTTCCTCGTTCACGAGGTTCCCGGCCCCATCGCAATCCTGGGGATACTGCTGCTGTCCGGGGGCACGTTGCTGATGTCGCTGCGCGGCGGGCTGCTGGGCCAACTCAACGGCCGGGCCGTGGGCTATGCGCTTGCCACGTCGGTGTTCATCTCCGGCTATACGCTCGTCGATGGCAATGGCGCGCGCCTTGCCAGCACGGCCTCCAGCTATGCGGCATGGCTCTTCCTCTGCGATGGCCTCTGTTCCATGGTGATCGGCTTCTGCTACCGCGGGAAGAAGCTGCTGCATGTGATCGCCCGCGAGTGGAAGACCGGCCTCATGGCCGGCGCGCTGAGTGCCGGATCCTACTGGATCGCCATGTGGGCCATGACGCGTGCCCCGATCGCTTCCGTCGCGGCCCTGCGCGAAACCTCAATCGTCTTCGCGATGATCATCTCGGTCTTCGTGATTGGCGAGCGAATGACCGCCTGGCGCATAACGGCCGCGGCCTGCATCGTGGCCGGAGCCATCGCGCTCCGGCTGGCTTAGCCCTTGCGGGGCGGCAAGGCCGGGAGTAGCTCACAGCCACAGCCGCAAAGGATGCCCGCCGTGACCCGCCCCAACATTCTCGTTCTGATGGTCGACCAGCTGAACGGCACGCTCTTCCCCGATGGTCCGGCGCCATGGCTGCATGCACCCCATCTCCGCAGGCTTGCCGAGCGGTCGGTGAGGTTCAGCAATGCCTATACGGGTTCGCCGCTCTGCGCGCCGGGCCGCGCCAGCTTCATGTCGGGGCAATTGCCGTTCCGGACCCGCGTCTATGACAATGCGGCGGAGTTCGCCTCCGACACGCCAACCTTTGCGCATCACCTGCGCCGCGCCGGGTACCGCACGACGCTCTCAGGCAAGATGCATTTCGTCGGACCCGATCAACTGCACGGCTTCGAGGAACGCCTGACCACCGACATCTATCCGGCGGATTTCGGCTGGACGCCCGATTACCGCAAGCCGGGCGAACGCATCGACTGGTGGTACCACAACCTCGGATCCGTGACGGGCGCCGGTGTCGCCGAGATTACCAATCAGCTCGAATACGATGACGATGTCGCGCATCAGGCCGTTGCAAAGATCTATGATCTCTCGCGGGGCGCCGATGCGCGGCCCTGGTGCCTGACGGTGAGTTTCACCCATCCGCACGATCCCTATGTCGCCCGCCGCAAGTACTGGGATCTCTACAATGACTGCGAACACCTGCTGCCGCCCGGGCGCAGCATCCCATACGACCAGCAGGATCCGCATTCGCAGCGCCTGATGGATGCCTGCGACTGGCGGGCCTTCGACATTACCGAGACGCAGATCCGCCGCGCGCGCCAAGGCTACTTCGCCAACATCTCCTATGTCGATGACAAGATCGGCGAGATCCTCGCGGCCCTGACGGCTTCGCGGCAGGACGCCATCGTGCTTTTCCTCTCGGACCACGGCGACATGCTGGGCGAGCGCGGGCTCTGGTTCAAGATGAACTTCTTCGAGGGTTCGGCGCGCGTACCCCTGATGGTGGCGGCGCCAAGGCTGGCGCCAGGCCGCATCGATACGCCGGTCTCGACCATCGACGTGACTCCGACCCTCTGCGATCTCGCCGGCATCTCGATGATCGACGTGCTGGCCTGGACGGACGGCGAAAGCCTCGTACCGCTGGCCCAGGGCATGGCGCGGCAGTCGCCGGTCGCCATGGAATATGCTGCGGAGGGCTCCTGGGCGCCGCTCGTTGCCCTGCGCAAGGGCAAATGGAAATACATCCGCTGCGCGCTCGATCCGGACCTGCTCTTCGACCTTGGAACCGATCCGGCGGAGCGCGTCAACCGCGCCGGCGATCCCGCGGCCCGCGCCATCCTGGATGAGATGAGAAGCATTGCCGACGCGCGCTGGGATCTCGCCGCCTATGATGCCGATGTCCGCGCCAGCCAGGCACGGCGCTGGGTGGTCTACGAGGCCCTGCGCAACGGAAGCTACTTTCCGTGGGATTACCAGCCGCTGCAGAAGGCCAGCGAGCGCTACATGCGCAATCACATGGACCTGAACATCCTCGAGGAAAGCAAGCGCTTCCCGCGCGGCGAGTGACGTCAGAAGCGGGGCTTGCGCTTGTCCCGGAAGGCAGCGACGCCTTCCTTCAGATCGGCACTCGCAGCTGCCATGGTACCGGCTATGGCTTCCAGCACCCGCTCGGACTCCTCGCCTTCCGCCGCGTTGATCAGCATCTTCGTCGCCTGCGTCGCCGAAGGGCTGCGCACCGCGATGCGCGCTGCCATGTCGCGCGCGGCCTCCAGAGACTGGCCCTTCGCCGCAATCGCGTCGACGAGCCCGAGGCTCAAAGCCTCCGCGGCCGTGAAGACTTCGCCCAGCACGGCCATGCGGCGGACGAGCTGCGATCCGAACCGGCGCACCGTACGCTGCGTGCCGGACCAGCCCGGGATGATGCCGAGGCCGGTTTCGGGCGACCCCAGCTTCACATGATCCTCGGCGATGCGGAAGTCGGCCGTCGCCGCAAGTTCGAGCCCCCCACCCAGGGCATGCCCGTTGAGCGCCGCGATCAGGGGCTGGCGCAGCCGGGCGAGGGCGTCGAAGGCGCGATGGCCATGGCGAACCCAGGACATGCCGAAATCCTCCGGCGTATGCAAAGACCAGGCCTCGATGTCGCCACCGGCACAGAAGCTCCGGTCGCCCTGGCCCGTGATGATGGCAACCCGGATCTCCGGACGAGCGTCGATCGCATGCGCTGCGCGTTCCAGCGCCAGGACCATCTCGTAGTCGAGCGTGTTGAGCTTGTCGGGCCGGGCCAGCGTGATGACGGCAACCAGCCCGTCGTACGCGAGGGTAATGCGGCGATCGCCTGTCTCAAGCATCGAGCTTCATCCCCATGACGTCGGGCCGGAACAGCCCTGCTTCCATTTGCTTCAGCGCGGGCGAGACGATCAGCGGGAATTCGGCCTGGTCGAGGATGTTGGCCTGCAGCTCCACGCCGGGGGCGATCTCGGTGACGACAATGCCTTCGGGCGTGAGCTTCAGCACGCAGCGCTCGGTCACGTAGGTCACGTCCTGTCCCTGCATCACGCCGCGCCGCCCCGAGAAGGAGACCTGCTCCACCTCCTTCACCAGTTTCTTCACCTTGCCTTCCTTCTCGATCCGGAGCCGGCCCTCGACGATCTCCATCCGGGCCCCCGCGTTGAAATAGCCCGAGAAGACGATCCGCTTTGCCCGCGCCGTGATGTCGACGAAGCCGCCGGCGCCGGCGGTCACGTGCGGACGCACACCCAGCTTTGAAACATTCACCGATCCATGGCTGTCGATCTGCAGGAACGAGAGGAGCGAACAGTCGAAGCCGCCGGCCTGGAAATAGGTGAACTGGTAGGCCGAGGGGACGAAGGCCTCGGCATTCGACGAGCAGCCGAACTGGAAGTCGAGCAGCGGCACACCGCCGACGGCGCCCTGCTCGATCACCCAGGTCGCCTTGCCGTGCAGGCCTTCCTCGATGAAGATCCGCGGAACATTGGCCGAGACCCCGAAGCCCAGGTTCACCGCCCAACCCGGCCGGATCTCCTGCGCCACGCGGCGGGCGATCGCCTTGCCCGTGCCGAACTCCATCAGGCCGAAACTGGAAATCGGCTTGAAGACCTCGCCGGAGATCGCCGGGTCATAGGGCGTCTGCGTCGTCTGCCATTGGGCGGAGTCCTCGACGATGTAGTCGATGAGGATTCCGGGCACGCGCACGTCATGCGGCTTGATGGTTTCGTTCTCGGCCACCTGGCGCACCTGGGCGATGACAATGCCGCCATTGTTGTGGGCGGCCAGCGCCAGCTCCATCGCGCCCAGATAGGCGCCCTCCTGCCCGAAGCTCAGATTGCCGCGCTCGTCGCAGACGCTGCCCCGGATGATCGCGACCTGCGGCACGATGGCCGGAAAGTAGAGCCAGTCCTCGCCGTCGAATTCGATCTTGCGGACGATCGGCGCCGCCGCGGCGGCAGCGTTCATCGCGCAGCCCTGATGGTCGGGATCGACGAAGGTATCGAGCCCCACCTTGGTGATGACGCCAGGGCGCTTGGCCGCCGCCTCGCGCATCAGGTCGAACATGATGCCGGACGGCACGTTGTAAGCAGCCACCTCGTTGTTGCCGAGCATCTGCCAGATGCGGGGAGGCTCCGACGTCGAAGGCCCGGAGGGATAGGATCCGCCGATGATCCGGGCCATCAGTCCCGGCTTGGCGATGTGGTCGACCCCGCGGATGCCGAACATGTCGCCGGCCGCGATGGGATGCAGCATGGTGAGGCCTGTCGGATGCTGCTCGCGGTCGAAGCGCTCGCCCAGCGCCTTCAGCACGGCATCCGGGCAGTTCAGTCCCGAGGAGGAATTGACGGCGACAACCGCGTCATCGGGGATGACCCGCGCGGCTTCGTCGGCGGAAACGATCTTCGGCATCTGTCACCTGTTGCCGCGGATCAGATCCGCGGCCTTTTCTGCAATGGCGATGGTCGGGGCATTGGTGTTGGAGGATACGATCTCCGGCATGATCGAACTGTCGCAGACGCGCAACCCCGAAATGCCGCGCACCCTCAGCTGCGTGTCGACCACCGCCATCGCGTCGCGCCCCATCTTGCAGGTGCCGACGGGATGGTAGGAGGATCGCGCATTGGCCCTGGCGCAGGCGATGTAGTCATCCTTGGTCTTCACGCCCGGCCCCGGAAAATGCTCGGCCGCGATGAACCGCGTCATGGCGCGGCTGCGGCCCACCTCCTGGGTGATCTTGATCCCGTCGATGTGGCGCTCGAGATCATAGGGCTCCGCGAAGGAATTGGGATCGATCCATGGCTGATCGGCGGGGTTCGACGAGCGGAGCCTGATCTCGCCGCGCGATCTTGGCCGCACGTGATAGGAGTTGCAGGTCGCGCCATTGCCGCCGGGGACGGTGCCGACGCCCTCCTCCACGCCGGCCCCGGCGAGGAAGTGGAACTGCAGGTCGGGCGTCTTCTCGCTGCGGTCGCTCCACCAGAAGGAGCCGGCTTCGACGATGTTTGACGCCACCGGCCCGCTGCGGAACAAGGCATATTGAAGCCCGGCCCAGGCCTGCCAGTGCCGCTTCTTGTACTTGTCGTAGGAGTGCGGCCCGTTCAAAACCCAGATGACGTCGGTCGAGAAGTGGTCATGGAAGTTCTGGCCGACGCCCGGCAGATCGTGCACCACCGCGACGCCGACATCACGCAGGTGATCCGCCGGGCCGATGCCCGACAGCATCAAAAGCTTCGGCGATCCGACCGCGCCGGCCGTGACGATCACCTCGCTTGCCGCGTCGATCCGCGTAAGACCGCCGTTCTCTCTGACCTCGACTCCAGCAGCCCTGCCGTTCTCGATGATGATGCGGGTGACATGTAGATCGGTGCGGACCTGCAGGTTCTTCCGCCCCATGACCGGGCGCAGGTAACCCACCGCGGCGCTGCAGCGGCGGCCATCGCGCGTGGTGGTCTGATAGAGACCCGCGCCTTCCTGCCTCCCGGAGTTGAAGTCCGGATTGTGCGGCATGCCGATGTCCATGCAGCCCTGCACATAGGCCAGCGAGACGCGATTGGGGCTCTGCAGATCCGAAACAGCGAGGGGACCGTCGATGCCGTGGTCGGCGCCGCCCAGCCTCGCATTGCCCTCGGAACGGATGAAGCAGGGCTGAAGGTCGCGCCAGCTCCAGCCGTCGCAGCCGTGCTGCGTGGCCCAGTTGTCGTAGTCCTCCGGGCAGCCGCGCGTGTAGATCTCGGCATTGATCGAGCTGCCGCCGCCCAGCACCCGCGCCTGGGGATAGACGGCCCGGCGGTTGTTGGCATGGCGCAGGGGCGCGGTTTCATAACCCCAGATCAGGGGTCCAGAGGTCATCTTGAAGAAGCCGACAGGCATGTGGATGTAGGGGTTGCTGTCCTTCGGGCCGGCCTCGATCAGCAGGACCCGGGTCTCCGGCGCCTCCGACAACCGGGCCGCCAGGACGCATCCGGCAGAGCCGCCACCCACGACCACATAGTCATACATCGTCATACATCACGGCGCTCCGAGGGGCTTGCCAGTCGAGACGCGCCATCTTATAAATAACCATCTGGTTATTTCAAGGGGCGGATCGTGGTCAAATCGCCATCCCAGCGGACGCGCGACCCTGAAGCGACGCGCGCGCGCATTCTTGCGGGGGCGAAGGCCGAGTTCGCGCGGAAGGGCCTGGGCGGCGCCCGTGTCGACGACATTGCCGCGCGGGCCAAGGCCAACAAGCGCATGCTCTATCACTACTTCGGCAACAAGGAAGACCTCTTCCGCATCACGCTCGAGGATGCCTATGCCGATTTCAGGGCGGCGGAAGCCCGGCTGGAGATCGAGAAGGACGATCCGATCACGGCGATCAAACGCCTCGTCAGTTTTACCTGGAAATACTATCTCGACAATCCGGAGTTCATCACGCTGGTCAACAGCGAGAATCTCCACAAGGCCCGCCACATCAGGAATTCGAAACGCATGCGCGAGATGAGCCGTCCCTTCGTCGGCCGCATGCGCGATCTCCTGGCGCGCGGTGCTGCGGCAGGGCTGTTCCGCGCCGACCTCGACCCGGTCCAGGTCAACATCACCATCGCCGCGACGGGCTACTACTACCTCACCAACCGCTTCACCGGATCGATCGTCTTCGAACGCGACCTGATGAGCGAGGCCGCACTGGCGCAGCGCGTCGACTTCAACACCCGGACCATCCTCAGGATGGTCTGCACACCGGCGACGCTCGCCAGGATCGAGGCCAGGGCATGACAGGATCCGCACTCGTCACGGGTGCCCGCCGGGGCATCGGCAAGGCCATCGCGCTGGCGCTGGCAGATGCCGGTTTCGACGTGGCCGTAGCCGATGTCGCCGCGTCGGACGAACTTGAGGCCGTGGCCGACGGCATTCGCGGCAAGGGCCGCAAGGCCGTGGCGATCGCCGGCGACATCGCCGCAGTCGAGACGCACGCGATCCTGCTGGATGCGGCCGAACAGGCCCTGGGCCCGCTCACCACGCTGGTCAACAATGCTGGCGTCTCGGTGCTCAGCCGCGGCGATCTTCTCGACGTGACACCCGAGAGCTACGACCGCTGCGACAGGGTCAATGCCCGCGGCACCTTCTTCCTCACTCAGGCCTTCGCCCGGCGGCTGCTTGGCAGGGCCGACGACACGCACCGCAGCATCATCGTGATCTCCTCGGCCAATGCCGCAGCACCGTCGATCGCCCGCGGCGAGTACTGCATCTCCAAGGCCGGCGCCTCGATGATCTCGAAGCTCTTTGCCGCGCGCCTTTCCGATGACGGCATCGGCGTCTACGAGATCCAGCCGGGCTTCATCGAAACCGACATGACCGCGCCGTCGAAGGCGAAGTACGACAAGCTGATCGCCGAAGGGCTCACGGTCATCCGGCGCTTCGGCAGGCCCGAGGAGGTGGCGCGCATTGCCGTCACCCTGGCCACGGGCCTGCTGCCCTATACCAGCGGACAGATTATTCAGGCCGATGGCGGCCTGCTCAGCGTGAGATATTAGCCGTGCACATCACCCTTCCCGATACGAGAGGTTCGCTCGAGACCTATGCGCTGCGGGGCGAAGCCCTTCCCATGGCGAAGCCCGGGGTGCCGTTCAACCGGGTCGCCTTCGCCGCCGCGCATGTCGTGGCGGATCCCTTCGGCAATGCCGATCCGTCGGGGCCGCCAGCCATCGACTGGGGCGCCACCCTGGCCTATCGCCGCCATCTCCTCGATCTTGGCTTCGGCATCGCGGAAGCCATGGACACGTCGCAGCGGGGCATGGGGCTCGACTGGCCCAATGCGCTCGAACTCATTGACCGCTCGCTCAAGGACGCCGGCCCGCGCGCTGGCATGATCTACTCCGGCTGCGGCACCGATCACCTCGCTCCGTCCGCGGCCACCAGCCTCGATGACGTGATCCGCGCCTATCTTGAACAACTCCATGCCATCCAGAAGCTGGGCGGCCGCATCATCCTCATGGCCAGCCGCGCGCTGGTGCGCGCCGCCCGATCGCCCGAGGATTACATCAAGGTCTATGAGCGTGTGCTGGCCGAGGCGGACCATCCGGTCATCCTGCACTGGCTCGGCGACATGTTCGACCCCGCCCTGAAAGGCTACTGGGGCAGCGAGGACTTCGAACCCGCGATGGAAACCTGCCTCTCGGCGATCGCGGCCACGGTGGCCAAGGTCGATGGCATCAAGATCTCGCTGCTGGATGACCAGAAGGAGATTGTCATGCGGCGCCGGCTTCCGGCACAGGTGAAAATGTACACGGGCGACGACTTCAACTACCCCGCGCTGATCGCCGGTGACGGCGAGGGATTCTCGCATGCGCTGCTCGGCATCTTCGATGCCATTGCGCCGGCCGCCTCGGGTGCCCTCGCCGCCCTGGCGCAGGGCGACCGTGCCCGCTACGACGTGCTGATGAGTCCGACCGTGCCGCTGTCGCGCCTCATCTTCCGCGCGCCCACGCAGTTCTACAAGACGGGCATCGTCTTCCTGGCCTGGCTCAACGGCCATCAGGATCACTTCGTGATGGTCAATGGCGCGCAGGCCATGCGGCCCCTGCCCTATTTCACCGGCATATTCCGGCTGGCGGACCAGGCGGGCCTGCTGCGCGACCCCGCGCTTGCGGTGAAGCGCATGAAACAGCTGCTTGCGGTCTACGGCGTCTGATGCGCGACCTCTCCCGCGACCTCAAGGCCTGCGCGATTAACACCGCGACTCTCGGATTCCAGGCCCCCATCTCGGCGGTGATCGATGCCGTGGCCCGGGCCGGCTTCGGCGGCATCGCGCCGTGGCGCCGCGAGATCGAAGGCCAGGATGTCGCCGCCGTCGCGCGGCAGATCCGCGAGGCTGGACTCATTGTGCCGGGATACTGCCGGAGCACCTATATCCCGGCTGCGGATCGCAGCGGCTTCCGCGAGAATATCGAGTCCAATCGCCGCGCCATTTCCACGGCGGCCGAGCTTGGCTCCCATGGTTTCGTCATGGTGGTGGGCAGCCTGCCACCGGGCTCGAAGGATATCGCTGCGGCCAGGTCCCAGGTCCGAGAGGCCTGCGCCCAGTTGCTCGAGTACGGCCGGGCGGAAGGCGTTCGCATCGCGCTCGAGCCCCTGCATCCGGTCTATGCCGCAGACCGTTCCTGTCTTTCCCTGCTGTCCGAAGCGCTCGACCTCTGCGAGGCTATCGAAGGAAACGTGCCGGACCCCTGGCTCGGCACCTGCATCGATGTCTACCACGTGTGGTGGGACCCGAACCTCGTGCGCGACATCGCGCGCGCCGGCGCAGGCCGGCGCATCTTCGGATTCCACGTCTGCGACTGGCTGGTACCGACCGAGCATCCGCTGAATGACCGTGGCATGATGGGCGATGGCGTCATCGACATACCTGCCATCCGGTCCATGATCGAGGAAGCAGGCTATGCTGGTCTCGTCGAGGCCGAGATCTTCTCGGCCGAAAACTGGTGGAAGCGCCCCATGCCCGAAATCCTCGCAACCTGCCGTGACCGCTTTGCCTCGGCCGTCTAGAGTGTGCCAACCTACGCAGGAAGAGGAGAGCTTGACGGTGGACACATTCGAGTCATGCATCGGGCAGTCGGTGTCCTGCACAAAGACGGTGGGCGAGAGCGATGTCTACCTCTTTGCCGGGATCACGGGCGACCTGTCGCCGAACCATGTGGACGAGGCGGCGATGTCGAAGACGGCCTATGGTCATCGCATCGCGCATGGCGCCCTGCTTGTGGGCTACATGTCGCGGGCGTCGACGCTGATCTGCGACAGGTGCGGGCCATTGATGGCGACGCACTTTCCGGTCTCGCTCGGCTATGATCGGGTCCGCTTTCTCAATGCGGTGCTGATCGGCGACACGATCACTGTCAACTACCGGATTACCGCAGCGGATCGCGGCAAGAGCCGAACGCTCGCGGAGGTGGAACTGCACAATCAGGAAGGCACACTCTGCGCCGTTGCAACCCACATCATGAGCTGGATTGCGCGGACATGACAGGCGCGGCGAAGGCGCCCGGCTTGCCAATCGGGATGCAGGACACTATTCGTAACCATACGGTTAACACAGTGAGAAAATGACGGGCATGGCAGCGCAGGGCGCAAGCTACGACCATATCATCGTGGGAGGCGGATCTGCCGGCTGTGTCCTGGCAGCGCGGCTTTCGGAGGATCCGGCAAGGCGCGTCCTCCTCATCGAGGCGGGCGGCAGGGACAACAACATCCTGTTCCACTTGCCCGCAGGCTTCGCCAAGATGACCAAGGGCATCGCCTCCTGGGGCTGGTCGACGGTGCCGCAGAAACATCTCAAGAACCGGGTGCTCTGGTACACGCAGGCCAAGGTGATTGGCGGCGGGTCCTCGATCAATGCCCAGATCTACACGCGCGGCAATGCGCTGGACTATGACGGCTGGGCCCAGGCCGGGTGCACCGGCTGGAGCTTTCGCGAGATCGTGAAGTATTTCCGCAAGTCCGAGGACAATGAAGTCTACGACAATGACTGGCACGGCAAGGGCGGCCCGCTGGGCGTGTCGCAGCCGCGCGGGGCGCTTCCCATCTGCGAGGCCTTCATCCATGCCGCGGAACAGTACGGCATTCCGCGCAACGACGATCTCTCCGCACCGGATCCGACCGGTTTCGGCTTCTACCAGCTCACCCAGCGCAACGTGCGGCGATCCTCGACGGCGGTGGCCTATCTGAGGCCTGCCATGAACCGTCTAAATCTCACGGTGATGATGACGGAAATGGTCGGCCGCATCGTGGTGTCCGGAAACCGCGCGACAGGTGTGGAGATCCGGCGCGGCGGCGGCACCGAAATCATCTCGGGCGGAGAAGTTATCGTCACCTCTGGTGCCATCGGCTCGCCGCGCCTGCTCATGCTGTCAGGCATCGGCCCGGCCCATCACCTGACGTCGGTCGGGATCCAACCGGTGCATGATCTTCCGGGCGTCGGCAGCAATCTGCAGGACCATCTCGATCTCTGCGTCCTGTCCGAATGCACCGGCGATCATTCCTACGACAAGTATGGCAAGCCGGCCTGGGCCGCCCTTGCGGGACTGCGATATCTGCTGACCCGCACGGGACCGGCGGCATCAAGCCTGTTCGAGACCGGCGGATTCTGGAAGGCCGATCCCGATGCGCCGGCACCCGACATCCAGTTCCACTTCGGCCTGGGCACCGGCATCGAGGCCGGAATCGCCAAGCTGAAGAATGGCGGCATCACGCTCAATGCCGCGCATGTTCGTCCGCGCTCGCGCGGGACCGTGCGGCTTGCAAGTGCTGATCCGGCCGCAGCGCCGCTGATCGATCCCAACTACTTCGCCGATCCCTATGACCGCGACATGGCCATGCGGGCACTGCGCATCGCGCGCGACATCCTCAGCCAGGATGCACTCAAGCCATTCCTGATGGCCGAGCGTCTGCCGGGTCCGGAGCGCACCTCTGATGAGGATGTATTCGACTATGTCTGCGGCATGGCCAAGACGCAGCACCACCCGGCCTGCTCCTGCGCCATGGGCCAGGGCAAGATGGCGGTCGTCTCTCCGCAGTTGAAGATTCACGGCCTCGATGGCCTGCGGGTGGCGGACTCCTCCGTCATGCCCTTCGTCGTGTCGTCCAACACCAATGCTGCGACCATCATGATCGCCGAGAAATGCGCCGATATGATCAAGGGAGGATCGTGATGAACCGCATCGAAAGGCGAAAGTTCGGCCGGATCGACCTGACCGTCACCGATATGGGATTCGGCGCCGCCCCCATCGGCAATTTCCTGCGGCCCATCGACGAGGCGACATCGGACGCCATGGTGCAGCATGCCTGGAACGCCGGCATGCGCTACTTCGATACGGCACCCTACTACGGCCACGGCCTTTCGGAAATGCGCCTTGGCCACAGCCTGCGCTGGAAGCCGCGGGGCGAATACGTGATTTCGAGCAAGGTCGGGCGCGTCCTCAAGCCGGAGCGGCGAAGCAAGATCGACTTCAAGCCCTGGGTCGATGCCCTGCCCAATGTCTGCCGCTTCGACTACAGCTATGACGGTACGATGCGGTCTTTCGAAGACTCGCTGCAGCGCCTCGGTCTCGAGCACATCGACATCCTCTTCATCCATGATGCCGACGTCTTCACGCATGGCGCCGAACAGCAGAGGATCCATTTCAGGACTGCGATGGAAGGCTGCTATCCGGCCTTGCGCGAGCTGAAGGAGAGCGGCGCCGTCAAGGCCATCGGGGTGGGCGTCAACAACTGGGAGGTCATGCTGGACTTCATGAAGGCCGGCGATTTCGACTGCCTGCTCATGGCCGGACGTTACACGCTGCTCGAACAGGACCCTCTCGACGAGCTCCTGCCGCTCTGCGAGAAACGCGGCGCGGCGATCGTGATCGGCGGCGGCCTCAACAGCGGCATCCTCGCCACTGGCGCGGTACCCGGCGCCAAGTACAACTACGCGCCAGCGCCAGAACACATCATGGAGAAGGTCCGCAGGATCGAAGCCGTCTGTGCCACCCACAAGGTGCCGCTGCCGGCCGCGGCACTGCAGTTCCTTCTGGCGCACCCTGCCGTAGCCAGCCATGTGCCGGGAACCCGCACCGTCGCGCAGATGCAGCAGAACATCGACTGGATCTCCCATCCCATCCCGAAGGACTTCTGGGCGGAGCTCAAGCACAAGGGGCTGCTTCGCAAGGACGCGCCCGTCCCGGCCTGATGGTACGTGCCGTCAGCCGCGCGGCGGTACAGCCCCCGCATCTGTCACATCGGGACGGTACTCGATTTCCCGCAGCAGTTTCCGGCGCATCGCCGCGGCGAAATCGGCATAGTCTCGTGCCTCCATCACGAAGCTGCCAGGGCCTGCCTGCAGATCCGAACGGTAATAGGCCGCCAGATCCTCCTCGGCATTTGAAATGGCCAGGCCGTTCACGACGATGCCATGCGCAAGGGCCATGGCCCGGGCCTGCGGCAACAGCACCACATATTCCCTCGCCGGCGTCTCGCGCCCGTCGCCGGAGACATCGATGACCCTGCGGGGTGCTTCCAGGCCATTCTGATTGATGGAGCGCACCGCAGCGGCAATGCCTTCGCCAAGACCCGTCGCACCATTTTGATCGCGGGAGAACCGCTCGACCGTGGCGGCAAATTGCTCGGCCGAGCTCCGGTCGGAAATCTGATGCCAGCCTGTCTCGCTCTTGGGCATGCCGTGTTCGGCCCAGGCAATGAGATTGACCGCGATCCGGCCCTCCGCTCCCCGGCTGACGGCATCCTGCACCGCCGGATCGCGAAATCCTTGCGCGATGCCCCCAAGCTGTAGTGCGAACTCGGAGTCATCGACGCTGCCCGACGCATCGACGGCCAGGACGAGTTCCAGATCGGCCGTCTGTGCGGCGGCCCGCTCTGCTACGAAATGCAGAAGGACGAAAAGGCAGAAAAGCAGGTTTCGTTGACAAATTTTCACCCGCAACTGCCCCAGAATTCCGTATTGAAACTGATCGGCAGAATGATAGGCTCAAAGCCATCAGATGCAAGGACTGGGTTACCTTGCAGGCTATTTCAAGAAACGTGTGAAGTCCAAAGGGAGACGTACCAAAATGAGTGAGAAAGAACACAAGCTCATCGGCAAGCTGCGTGAACAGCTTACGGACAAGACCATGGATCGCCGCGAGTTTGTCCGTTACGCAACGCTGCTGGGTCTTTCGGCTCCGGCCGCCTACATGATGGCCGGCAAGATCACCGGCGAGGGCTTCGTCCCCGAGGCGCAGGCCCAGGACATGCCCAAGGGCGGCACCATCCGCATCGCCATGCGCATTCCCAAGCTCGAGGATCCGCACACCTTCTCATGGGTCTATGACTCGAACGTCGTCCGCCAGGTTTGCGGTTACCTCACCCGCACGGGCGCCGACAACGTCACGCGGCCCCACCTTGCATCGAAGTGGGAAGCCTCGGAAGATCTCAAGACCTGGACTTTCACGATTGCCGACGACGCCATGTGGCAGGACGGCAAGCCTTTCACCGCCGAGGATGCAGCCTGGAACATCAAGCACTGCCTCGATCCGAAGGTCGGCTCCTCGGTCATCGGCCTGATGAAGGGCTACATGCTGAACGAAGTCGATACCGGCACCAAGGATGATGCCGGCAATGCCGTCATGACGACCGAACTCTGGTCGCCCGATGCCATTCAGGCGAAGGACGCCAAGACTCTCGTGCTGAACCTCAAGGAACCGCAGGTCGCCGTTCCGGAGCACTTTTTCCACTATCCCTTCCTGATGCTGAACCCGGCCGATGGCGGCAAGTTCGGCGTAGGCTCGATCGGCACCGGTTCGTTTTCGCTGGCCGAGCTCGAAGTCGGCCGCAGGGCCGTCATGAAGCGGATTGCCGATCGCCCGGGTTTCGTCGACGAGATCGTCTTCGTCGACCTCGGCGACAATCCGTCGGCTGTCGCGGCGGCACTTGCCTCCAAGCAGGTCGACGGCATCTACCAGGGCAACATCGAGCAGTTCGACATCTACAAGGCCATGGAGCACGTGAACATCCATGAAGCCGTCACGGCCCAGACGGCCGTTGCCCGCATGCGCTCGGATGCCAGGCCCTTCGACAACCCGAAGGTGCGCAAGGCCATGCGCATGGCCACCGATCCGGCCAAGACATTGCAGATCGCCCACAAGGGCGTCGGTGCCCCTGCGGAACATCATCACGTGAGCCCGGTGCATCCGGACTATTTCCAGCTGGCTCCCATGCCCTACGATCCGGAAGGCGCCAAGAAGCTGCTGGCCGAAGCGGGTTTCCCGGATGGCATCGACGTGGAGATCGCCTGCAAGCCCGACCCCTCGTGGGAACAGGCTGCGGTCGAGGCCATGGCCGAACAGTGGAAGGCCGCAGGCATCCGCCCGAAGATCAACGTCCTGCCCTCCAACAAGTTCTGGGAGGTCTGGACGCAGGTTCCCTTCGGCTTCACCGAATGGACCCACCGGCCGCTGGGCTTCATGGTGCTGGCGCTGGCCTATCGCACCGGCGTGCCGTGGAACGAGTCGGGCTATTCCAACAAGGACTTCGACGATCTCCTCTCCAAGGCCGAAGGCACCGTGGACGTGAAGGCGCGTTCCGAAATCCTCGGCAAGCTCGAGACCATCATGCAGGAAGACGGCCCGATCGTGCAGCCGCTGTGGCGCTCGGTTTATGCCGCATATGACAAGCGCGTCCAGGGCTTCCAGGTCCACCCGACGCTCTACATCTTCGGCGAGGACCTCGCCATCCAGCCGGCCTGACCAGGTCCAGGCGACACCATTTGCTCCGGGCGGCGAAAGCCGTCCGGAGTTTTCATTTCAGACGCGGAGAAAGCTCAGCCCGAGCGGCTGATCGACTGGATGGCCCCCCGGCTATGCCCGGAAACCTCCGCGATCTTGCGGTCCTGATCCATGATCACGGTCTTCGCATGGGTCTCGCCGAATTCGGCCACCTCGGCCGCGGCCACCTTGCGGCGGGAACTGCGGGTGCCATCCTCATAGATGACGTCGAACATCACAAAGCCCTCGATGGCCTTGACCTTCTTCTTACCCATCATCGTTTCTCCGTCTTGGCCGGCTCCGGGGCGGGAGCAGGATCCTCGGCTGCGCGAACTCTCTTGCGGCGGGCCGACTTGTCCTCGCGCTCGTTCTGCTTGTCGAGCGCCTTCTGCGCCTTGGCACGGGCACGGTTGTTGCGTTCCTGATTGTAGTTTGGCGGAAATGCCATCGCATCGTCTCCGGATCGGTTGGCGGGTGGGCTAGACCTTGCGCTTGTCGCGCCAGAGCTGATAGCCATTGGCATCGATGCCGGTCTCGATCGCTTCGCGCGACAGCCCGTGCGGCGGCCGCTGGTCGCTGCGGACCACCCCGAAGGCGGTCCAGGGCGCGAACTTCTCCGGCAGGTCCTTACCATGCGGATTGCGCGAGAAGCTGCACAGCCCCTGCGACTTCGACGACTTGAACATGTAGAGATTGGCCTCGGCGATGGACATGATGTCACTCCGGTTGGATGGCAGGTCGAATTGAAAGCCGCTCTGCGCCGGTTCAAGGACCGGCGCATCGCGTCGCCCCGTCGGCCCGCCACCAGTACATCCGTGGCTCGCGGGCGTTCGAAAGCGTGAAACCTCAGGCGGTCTGAAGATTGTCGGCCGAGGACTTGCCCGACCGCTTGTCCGCCACGATCTCGTAGGAGAGCTTCTGGCCCTCGTTCAGACCGTTCATTCCGGCGCGTTCAACGGCGCTGACATGAACGAAAACATCGGGACCGCCCGATGTCGGCTGAATAAAACCGAAGCCCTTCTGGGCATTGAACCACTTCACAATTCCTGTTTGCACAGCCATCTCCTGAGTAATGCAAAGGCGCAAACCCGCAGACGCTCACCATGAACGCTTCGGGAAATCGATGTTCTGGATGTAAAAGTAGGGCTGTTGCACTTGCAGTGAGAAGCGCGGCGCCGAGCCAAACGGCCGAAACTCGATGAACCCTATATGGGTCATTTCGTCCCGAAATACAAGCGATTCCACCGTCCACGGACAATGGGGCAGCGTCACGGCGCAAAAGCCGCACCCGGCTTCAGATCTGCATCGCCAGCTTGCGCGCCTCGTAGATGGCCATGCTGGCTGTCCGCGCCTGCACGGTATCGCCGATCGCATGGACGGCGAAAGCCGTGTCGTCCGCCAGTTCGCGCGACAGCCGGTCGTCGCGGTCATTGGTCAGGGCCATCACGAGCGAGTCGAACTCGCGGTCCTCGATGTCGCCGGTATAGAGATTCATGATCTTCGCCGTGTTGCCGCTCCAGCCCGCGAGGGCACTGGCGAGGATCACCTCGATGCCCAGCTTGGCGAAGCGCTCCCGCGTCGTATCGCCGGTCAGGCTCACGTCCAATTGGCCCGCCGCCTTCTCCGATGCCGTCAGAATCGTCACGCGATGGCGCTGCTGGGCCAGGTGAATGGCCGTGCCGGTCGCCGGCCACCAGCCATTGATGTCGTCGAGCAGCAGCACATTGGTGCCGGGCACCACCTTTCCCTCCAGGATGTCATGGGCCGTGTGCACGTTTTCCTGCTCCGCGCCGGGCAGCCGCTCGACGTGCGGGAAAGCGCGTTGGAAGCCGGACCGCGACGGAACCGACCCGGTGCAGAGAATGACCTCGTCCGCTCCCGACTGCCGGATGTCGTCGGCGGTCAGTTCCCTGCGCAGCTCCACCTTCACCTGAAGCTTGGACAGCTGGGTCTGGTACCAGGTGAGAAAGGCGCCGATCTCGCCGCGTTCCGGCTGGCCCGCCGCCAGCCTGAACTGTCCGCCCAGCTCGCCCGACTTCTCGACCAGCCGGACCCGGTGTCCGCGCTCCGCC
>JBGSNJ010000188.1:0-3806 GCA_041739715.1 Aestuariivirga sp. | reverse complement strand
GGCGCGCGCCACGAGCCGGCGCAGCGTGGCGGCCTGGCCTTCATTGTTGAAACCCATGCGATTGATGACGCCGCGGTCGGCGGGCAGGCGAAACAGGCGGGGGCGCGGATTGCCCGCCTGCGGCCTGGGCGTGACCGTGCCGATTTCCACGAAACCGAAACCCAGCCCCAGCATGGCATCGGGAACTTCGGCATTCTTGTCGAAGCCCGCCGCAAGTCCCAGGGGATTGGGAAATGCGAGGCCGAAGGCCGCGACGGCCAGGCTGCGATCGGAGGACCGCGGCGTTCCCGGCGCAAAGCCCCGCAGCAGACGGATGGTGAGACCATGCGCGGTTTCGGCATCGAGGCTGTGCAGCAGCGGACGCAGCAGCGGAAAGGCCCGGCCTGCCAGGCTCATGCGCCAGCCTCGGGCGGAAAGACGTGCAGACCGTCTACCAGCGGCAAGTCCCTTACCCAGAGCGCCTTCGTCACTGGAATCGTGCCATAGACATGCGGAAAGAGCACGCCGCCGCGCGAGGGTTCCCAGCGCAGGCCGTCGAGGCCGTCCACCGGCAGGGCCACCAGCACCAGTCCCTCCTGCCCGGCGAAATGGCGTGTAGCGGTCTCGCGCACCTGGGCATCGGAGGAGAGATGGATGAAACCGTCGCGGTGGTCCACCGCGGAACCGGCGTAGTGTCCGGCAGCCTCGGCCATGGCCCAGTCGCCGCGCGGGCAGATCTTGAACAGGAATCGCATGACGCGGACCTTAGGCGGCAGGCGCGCCATGGACAATCGCCCAGGCATGAGGTATAGGTTCCTATCGCTTAAGCAGCTTAGCAGCAGACAGGACCGAACATGCTCACCCACAAGCAGGTCTGGAACGCCATCGACGTCATCGCCGAGCGCTACGGATTTTCCGCCTCGGGCCTCGCCAAGAAATCGGGCCTCGACCCGACTTCCTTCAATCCGTCCAAGCGCCACGGGCCGGACGGCCGTCCGCGCTGGCCGACCATGGAGAGCATCTCGCGGCTGCTGCAGGCCTCGGGCGCCACGATGGAGGAGTTCGCCGACCTGCTGATCGGCCGCAAGAACGCGCCGGCGCGGCGCAAGCACATTCCGGTGCTGGGCTTCGCCAAGGCGGGCAAGGGCGGCTTCTTCGACGATTCCGGCTTTCCGGCCGGCAATGGCTGGGACGAGATCGAGGTGCCCGGCGTCACCGACAGCAACGCCTATGCGCTGGAGATCACCGGCGACTCGATGATGCCGGTCTATCGCGAGGGCGACACGATCGTGATTTCGCCGGCCGCCACCATCCGCAAGGGCGACCGCGTGGTGGTGCGCACCACCGATGGCCAGGTCATGGCCAAGATCATGCAGCGCCAGACCTCGAAGACCATCGAGCTGGCCTCCTTCAATGCCGACCATCCGCCAAAGCTGTTGGACATGAAGGACGTCGACTGGGTCGCCCGCATCGTCTGGGCCAGCCAATGAAGAGGATCGCCGCCGTTCTCGTGATGCTGGCACCTGCCCTGCCGAATGCTGCGCTGGCGCAGGATAGCGATGTCTCGATCATCGCCGCCCTGGTGCGCAGCCAGGGCTTCGCCTGCGGCAATCCGACGGGCGCCGAACGCGTCGCCGATGAATCAGCGCCCGACCAGCAGGTCTACACGCTCGCCTGCGACGGCGTGACCTATCGCGTGAAACTGATTCCAGACATGGCCGCAGAGATCACGAAGATCGACTAGCGGCAGGAATTCCGCATTCGCCGCGCGATGCGGCACTCCTTACCGGGCCGGGATGCCCGCCGTAACCAGGTCGCCGTTCAGCGCGGACTCGATGAGGGCGCGCGTGTTGCCGATGACATAGAGCGCGACGAAGGACCCGAAGCGCGGGCCTTTCTCCTCGCCGAGCAGCACCTGGTAGAGCATGTTGAACCAGCCTTGCGCGACGCCGGTGGAGCCATCCTTCAGGACGGTCTTGTAAGGATCGCGGCGGCCCACGTCATAGACCTTCTGCTGGATCTCCTCGGGACTGGTGCCCTCCGGCAACTGGCCCAGCGCCGAGGCCAGATCGCGCAGCGCCACGGCTTCCTCGGGCGTCGGCATGCGATACTGCTTCTTCGGCTTCACGAAATCGGCGAAGTAGCGCACCGCATAGCCGGTGAGCGAATCGAGGCGCGGATGCGTCTCGGGACTGAGGGCGGGCGCATAGCGCCGGATGAAGGCCCAGAGCACGGACTTGTCCTCGGCATTGGCCACCGCCACGAGGTTGAGCAGCAGTGCGAAGGAGATCGCGCCCTCTTCCGGCTTTGGCGGCTTGCCCTGATGGATATGCCAGACGGGATTCATCAGGCGGTCCTTCGCCTCCTGGCGCGGATAGGCGGAGACGAAAGCGGCGTAGTCGTCCACCGCGCGGGGAATGACGTCGAAGTAGAGCTTCTTGGCCTCGCGCGGCTTGGTGTACATGTAGAGCGAGAGGGAGTCCGGATCGGCATAGGTCAGCCACTCGTCGATGGTCAGGCCATTGCCCCTGGACTTGGAGATCTTCTGGCCCTTGTCGTCGAGGAAGAGCTCGTAGACATAATGCTGCGGCGCCTCGGCGCCGAGGATCTCGCAGATCCGGTCATAGATCGGCGCGTTGGTCTGATGATCCTTGCCGAACATCTCGAAGTCGACGCCGAGTGCGGCCCAGCGCATGCCGAAGTCGGGCTTCCACTGCAGCTTGGTGCGGCCGCCGGTCACCGGGATGGTCACGTCGCGCCCGTCCTCGTCGGCGAAAGTGATGGTGCCGGCCTTTGCGTTCACCTCCTTCATCGGCACGTAGAGAACACGGCCGGTGGTGGGCGAGATCGGCAGGAAGGGGCTGTAGGTGGCCTGGCGCTCTTCGCCCAGCGTCGGCAGCATCACCGCCATGATGTCGTCGAAGCGTTCCAGCGCCCGCAGCAGCATGTCGTCGAAGCGGCCGGACTTGTAATACGCGGTGGCGCTGGCGAATTCGTAGTCGAAGCCGAAGGTGTCGAGGAAGCGCCGCAGCATGGCGTTGTTGTGATCGCCGAAGCTCGGATAGCTGCCGCCGAAGGGATCGGGCACCGCGGTGAGCGGCATGTGCAGGTAGGGCTCCAGGACCTTGCGGTCGGGCACGTTCTCCGGAATCTTTCGCATGCCGTCCATGTCGTCGGAAAAGCACAGAAGGCGGGTGGGGATATCGCACAGCGTCTCGAAGGCGCGGCGCACCATGGTGGTGCGCGCCACTTCGCCGAAGGTGCCGATATGCGGCAGGCCCGAGGGGCCATAGCCGGTCTCGAAGAGTACGTCCGTCTTGCCCGTGCGCTTCACGCGGTCGAGCAGTTTCCGGGCCTCCTCGAAGGGCCAGGCCTTGCTTTCGAATGCGGCGGCGCGGAGCGCGGGATCGGCAGTCATCGGGGGGCGCTTTCGGTTGGGACAACCGCGCCTCTTTAGGCAGTGCGTCCCGGCGGGTCAATGACGCCGCCCACAGGCATGGCTCAGCCCAGGTTCTTCTTCAGGAAGCCCACGGTGCGCGACCAGGCGAGATCGGCGGCAGCCTTGTCGTAGCGGGCCTCGTTGGTGTCGTTGTTGAAGGCGTGGTTGGCGCCGTCATACATGTGCAGCTCGAAGACCTTGCCATTGTCCATGAGCGCCGCCTCATACGCGGCGATGCCGGCATTGATGCGCTCGTCGAGGCCGGCATAATGCAGCATGAGCGGCGCCTTGATCCTGGGCACATCCGCCGCGGCGGCCTGGCGCCCGTAATAGGCAACGCCCGCCGCCAGGCTGGCATCCGCCACCGCCAGCGCATTGACCTGGCCGC
>JBGSNJ010000170.1:0-2108 GCA_041739715.1 Aestuariivirga sp. | reverse complement strand
AGACACCCGGTGTGATCTGGGCCTCGCTGCCGCTGCCGGCGCTGCTGATCGACGCCCGGGGCATCATCCGCGAGGTCAACCCGGCAGGCGAGACCTTCCTCAACGCCTCGGCCCGCAGCCTGATGGGCCAGCCCGCCTTCGACCGCATCGCGATCGACGCGCCCATCGAGGAAGCGCTGGCCCGCGCCCGCGCCAACCAGTCGGCGCTGTTCATCAATGATGTCGATGTGACCACGGGCGAACGGCCGCCGGTGCAGTGCACGGTCCAGCTTGCCCCCATGCACGACAACCCCGACATCGTGCTGATGCTCATCTCCCCGCGCGAGATCGCAGACCGGCTCGGCCGGTCCATGGGGGTGAAGTCGGCGGCGAAATCGGCCATCGGCATGGCCGAGATGCTGGCGCACGAGATCAAGAATCCACTGGCAGGCATCTCGGGCGCGGCGCAGCTCCTGTCGATGAACCTTGGCGCCGAGGACCGCGAACTGACCGACCTCATCGTCGAGGAAACCCGCCGCATCGTGAAGTTGCTGGAACAGGTCGAGCAATTCGGCAATGTCCGGCCGCCCGACCGCCGATCGGTCAACCTGCACGACGCGCTGGACCGAGCACGCCGCTCGGCCATGGTCGGCTTCGGCGCGCACATGACGATCGCCGAGAACTACGATCCCTCGCTGCCCAACACCCTGGCCGATCCCGACCAGCTGATGCAGGTCTTCCTGAACCTAATCAAGAACGCCTCCGAGGCCGCCGGCCCCGGCGGCGGCACCATTCGGCTGCGCAGCTTCTACGACCAGTCGCTGCGCCTGCGCCGCAAGTCCGGCACGCCTGCGGCACTGCCTCTGAACGTCGAGATCATCGACGACGGCCCCGGCATCCCGCCCGAGATCGCCGCCGACATCTTCGAGCCCTTCGTCTCGGGCCGCGAGAATGGCACCGGCCTCGGGCTGGCCCTGGTGTCCAGAATCATTTCCGACCACGAGGGTTGGATTTCCGTGGATTCGGTGCCGGGCCGCACCGTGTTCCGCATCTCGCTCCCGACCGCCCCGCGCGAGCAGGCCCCGAAGTACAAGAAGGAGACTACCTGATGGACGGCACGGTTCTGGTCGCCGACGACGACCGCACGATCCGCACGGTGCTGACCCAGGCGCTGACCCGGGCGGGCTGCAAGGTCCACGCCACCTCGTCGCTGATGACGCTGATGCGCTGGATCGAGGAGGGAAAGGGCGACCTTGTCATCTCCGACGTCATCATGCCCGACGGCAACGGCCTCGACGCGCTGCCCCGCATCGGCAAGATGCGCCCCGGCTTGCCGGTCATCGTGATTTCGGCGCAGAACACCATCATGACGGCTATCCAGGCGGCCGAGGCCGAGGCTTTCGACTACCTGCCCAAGCCCTTCGACCTGCCCGACCTGATGAAGCGCTCGGCGCGCGCGCTGGAACAGAAGCGCCGCGCGCCCAAGGTCACGCCGCAGGTCGTTCGCGACGAGGGCGACGACCTGCCGCTGGTGGGCCGCACCCCGGCCATGCAGGCGCTCTACCGCTTGGTCGCCCGCGTGATGAATACCGAACTTCCGGTGATGGTCACCGGCGAATCCGGCACCGGTAAGTCGCTGATCGCCCGCGCCATCCACGATTTCTCCGACCGCCGCACGGTGCCTTTCGTGGTGGCCCAGGCATCCGACCTGACCGGGGTGGACGGGCCGGCCACGCTCCTGTCGCGGGCCCGCGGCGGCAGCCTCGTCTTCGACGAAGTGGCCGACTACGACGCCGTTACCCAGGCCCGCATCGTGCGCATGCTGGACATGATGGGCGACAAGGCTCCGCGCGTCATGGCCACCAGCCAGTCCGACCTCGGCGCGCGGATGGAGGCGGGGCAGTTCCGCCAGGACCTGTTTTACCGCCTGTCCGGCGTCACCCTGCACGTGCCTGCGCTGCGCGAGCGGGTGGATGACATCCCGCTTCTGGCCGAGCATTTCCTGGCCCGCGGCGAGCGCGACTTCGGCTCGGTCCGGCGCCTGTCGGCCGAGGCACGCGACCTCATCCGGGCGTTTTCGTGGCCCGGCAACGTGCGCCAGTTGGAAAACACTCTGCGGCGGCTCATGG
>JBGSNJ010000160.1:0-5372 GCA_041739715.1 Aestuariivirga sp. | reverse complement strand
CGAACGGACTGATGGCGGCGCTGCGCGAGAAGCTGCCCAGGCTCAAGGGCAATCACGGCATCGAAGCGGCGGATGATTTTGCCTATGACGATCCGGTCGATGGGTCGCGGACCACCGGCCAGGGCATCCGCCTGCTCTTCGTCAGCGGATCGCGCATCGTCTACCGTCTTTCCGGTACGGGCACGGCAGGTGCGACACTGCGCGTCTACGTCGAGCGCTACGAGGCTGACCCCAGCCGCCACGACATCGAAACGCAGACGGCTCTTTCTGATCTCATCGCACTGTCGCGCGACATTGCGGAGATCGAGGCACGCACCGGCCGCAGCGCGCCAACGGTGATCACCTGACGCTGCGCCTCTCAACCACGGGAGGGCAACCTTCACCGCTTGGCGTGACCTGCATCGGAGATGGCGCCAATGTTGCCGTCGTGTCGCGCCACGCCACCTGCATCTTCATTTGCATCTTCGACGAGACGGGCAAACTCGAATTGGGACGCTTTGCCCTGCCGTTCCGCCTCGGCGATGTGCATTACGGTTTCGTTCACGGCATCGTGCAGGGCACCCGCTATGGCTTGCGTGCCGATGGCCCCTGGCAGCCGGAGCGGGGGCACCGCTTCGATCTGTCCAAGCTTCTGACCGATCCCTATGCCACGCGAATCGACGGCGCCTTCACGCATCATGCCGATCTCACGCGGCGTGGCGCAGAAACCGTGCAACTCGTTCCGAAGTGCATCGTCGAGGCGCAGTCGGGTTTCGCCGCTGTCCTGCCGCCGCCGCGGCCGGGCTTCATCTATGAGTTGCCGGTCAAGGCCTTCACCATGCGGCATCCGGCCGTGCCGCCGGCGCTGCGTGGAACGGTTGCCGCGCTGGCCGAATCCTGCGTGATCGAACATCTTGTGACGCTGGGCGTCGATACGGTCGAACTCATGCCGCTGGCGGCTTGGATCGACGAGCGGCATCTGGCGCAGCACGGGCTTGGCAATGCCTGGGGCTACAATCCCGTCACCTTCATGGCGCCCGATCCGCGGCTGGCGCCCGGCGGCCTCGCCGAGGTCCGCCAGACCGTCACGGTGCTTCATGAGGCCGGCCTTCGCGTCATCCTCGATGTTGTGTTCAACCATACGGGCGAGAGCGACGTGCATGGCGCCACGCTGTCGCTGCGCGGCCTCGACAATGCGCTCTACTACCGCCATGCAGGCCGTGAACTGGTGAATGACACCGGTTGCGGCAACACGGTTGCACTTGACCGGACTGCGTCGGTGCAACTGGCGATGGATGCGATGCGCAGCTGGATCATGCGCACCGGCATCGACGGCTTCCGCTTCGACCTTGCGCCGGTGATGGGGCGTATGGCTTCGGGCTTCGACGTCAACGCGCCGCTGCTTGCGGCCATCGAGCAGGATCCCCTTCTGAAAGACCGCATCATGATTGCGGAGCCCTGGGATGTCGGGCCGGGCGGCTATCAGCTCGGGCGGTTTCCGCCGCGCTGGCAGGAATGGAACGACCGCTACCGCGACGACGTGCGGCGCTTCTGGCGCGGCGACACGGGTGCCGCCAGTGCGCTGGCCACACGGCTGGCCGGGTCTTCCGACATCTTCGGGCCCCACCGCGGACCATGGGCCAGCATCAATTATGTTGCATCGCATGACGGCTTTACCCTGCGCGATGCTGTCACCTACACGCAGAAGCGCAACCACGCCAACGGCGAAGACAATCGCGACGGCAATCCGCATGAACCGGTCTGGCCGAAGGGCGATGTCCGTGCCTTGCTGGCGACGCTGTTTTTGTCGCGCGGCACGCCCATGGTTGCGGCTGGCGATGAATTCGGCCGCAGCCAGCAGGGCAACAACAATGCCTATGCCCAGGACAATGACGTGACTTGGCTGGACTGGAGTACCGCGGATCATGCGCTGGTCCGCTTCACATCGGAACTGGTGAAATTGCGCAAGTCACATCCTGCGCTCGCGGGTGATGGCTTCCTGACGGGTGCCGTCGATCCCGCAACAGGTCTGAAGGATGCCAGCTGGCTGCGTCCTGATGGATCGGAGTTCGACTGGCAGGACGCCACCGCCGAGGTTCTTGGTCTCGTTTTGGCGGAGGGCGGGATACGCCTGGCACTCTGGTTCAATCGCTCGTCAATTCCCGCGGCACCACACATGCCGGCGCGCGATGGCTGGCGTTGGTCGCGCAGCTTCAGCTCAGCGGAAGGCGCGGATGTACCACCGCAGGCCGTGGCACTCTACACCGAAGAGCGTGTGCAGCAGAGCGGGGTCTCTGACAGTACGATTGTGCAGCTGGCCACCGCGGCCGGGATCGAACGCGACTGGTGGGAGGTGGATGGCACGCATCATCTTGTGACGCCGGAAACCTTGCGCCATCTGCTCTCGGCCTTGCGCATTGCGCATGCATCGCCCGAAGAGGCCGAGCAGTCCTTGCGGCAGCTCCGGATGCGGCAGGCTCCGCAGGTGATTGCCGCGGGCGAGATGGCCGTGATTGGTGCTGCCAGCGACAAGCGTCAGATCATCACGATCGAGTCGGAAGATGGCCAACGCCAGACTGTCACGGTGGTCCCCGGCGCGATTCCGCACGCGCGGCTGGACATGGGCTACTACAAGATGTGGAGCGGTGAAGATCCGTCGGCGGCACGCAGCCTGATCGTGACCCCTGGCGCCTGCCATCTCCCCGATGATATCGCTGCCGGACACCGGGTCTACGGTCTTGCCGCGCACCTCTATGCCCTGCGCCATGACGGCGATGGCGGCATCGGCGATCTCGAGACCTTGCGGCGCTTCGCCGATGTGACATCGGAGATCGGCGGCCGCTATGCGGGGCTCAACCCGCTCCATCACATGTTCCCGGCCGACCGGTCGCGGGTCAGCCCGTACCAGCCATCGGACCGGCGCTACGTGGATCCGATCTACATCAGCATTCCGCAGCTTCTCGAAGATCTGGCCCTGCCGAAGACGGCTGCGCTGGCAGAGACGCGCCGCGCGGCCTTTGCCGATCTCGCGGCACTATCGCATGTCGACTATCATGCGGTCTGGGCTGCCAAGAGTGCCCTGCTGGAGCAGGCCTTCAAGGAGTTTCGCAGCAACGAGGCCTTCGAGGCCTTCATCGCCGCCGGCGGCGCTGCGCTGCGCCGCCATGGCGCCTTCGAAGCGCAAATGGCAGGCGAACCCGCCTCGCCCCGGCGTGTGGCCTATCGCGCCTTCCTGCAATGGATCGCCGACACGCAGCTTGCGCGCGCCGCCTGCAGGGGAAATCTCTATCGTGACCTGGCGCTCGGCTCGGCCTTCGATGGCGGCGAGATCGCCGAGTCGCCAGATGACTACGCACATGGCGTGTCGCTCGGCGCACCGCCGGATCCCTTCTCGCGCGAGGGCCAGGTTTGGAATCTTCCGCCGCTGTCGCCGCTTGCGCTGGCAGAAAGGCGTTTCCAGCCTTTGCGCGACCTGATGCTGGCCAACATGCGGCACGCCGCTGCGCTGCGCATCGACCATGTCCTGGGCTTCATGCGGCAGTTCTGGGTGCCGCGGGGTGCGGAGGGCAAGGCCGGCGCCTATGTGAACTTTCCGATCGACGGCATGATAGCGGTGACGGCCATCGAGAGCCGGCGGCAGAACTGCATGGTGATCGGCGAGGACCTTGGCACCATCCCCGATGGACTGCGCGAACGGCTCAATGCCGCGCGGATCCTGTCCTATCGCGTTCTCTGGTTCGAGCGCATGGGATCAGGGTTCAGGCCGCCCACCGATTATCCGGAGCTGGCGCTGGCTTGCCTCGCCTCGCATGACCTTCCGACCTTCCGCGGCTGGCGCCAGGGCCTCGACATTGCCATTGATCGCGGGCTCGGCCGCATTCCGCCAGACGCCGTCTCGGCACGCGAGGAGGCGCGGCGGGAGGAGATTGCCCAGCTCGATTCGCTTTCGCGGGCTGCGTCCAACGGCTTGCAGGATGCCTCCGCCGCGGCACATGGCATGATCGCGTCCGCGCCCTCGCGCGTGATGCTGATCCAGGCCGACGATCTCGCTGACGCCTCGGAACCGCTCAATGTTCCGGGCACCGATACCGAACGGCCCAACTGGCGGCGCAGGCTGCTGCCCACTGTTGATCGATTGGCCGCAAGACCGCTCGCGCAGGCCATCATCGCGCGGGTGAAGGCGGAGCGTGGCACATGAGCGATTCGGTGAAGATCGAGAGCGTCGAGGCCCTGTCGCATGCCTGGGCAAGGCTCGACCGCTATGTCATTTCCTATCGCCGTCGCGATGGCCGGCGCGAGCGTCTCGTCCGCGAGGTTCATGACCACGGTCATGGTGCGGCAGTCCTTCCTTTCGATCCCGAGCGCCACACCGTGCTGCTGGTGCGCCAGTTCCGCCTGCCTGCCTATCTCTTCGATGGAGAGGGACACATCATCGAGGCCTGCGCGGGATTGCTCGACGGCAATGATCCGGCCGATTGCGCCCGGCGCGAGGCGGAGGAAGAACTTGGCTTCGCAGTCCGCAACCTGCGCCGCATGGCCAGCGTCTACTCCACGCCCGGCGCCGTGACCGAGCGCCTGACGCTCTTCCTGGCGGATTATTCCCCCGCCGATCGACAGGGCGATGGCGGTGGCCACGCGCATGAAGGCGAGGACATCGAGGTGCTCGAATTGCCGCTCGATGATGCCCGGCGGCTGGCCCGTGATGGCGGCATCGTCGATGCCAAAACCGTGCTGCTTCTCATGTATCTTGAGCGCGAGCGCGGCCTTCCGCCGTTATGATGCCATCGGCGCGGATGACGCGGACCTCATCGCCACGCGAGGCCACGCGGAGGCCCGGACTGCTGAACAGCGGTGCAAGGCAACGGTAGTCGAAGCGTCGTGGGACCTCGCCTTTCAGAACCGAAATCTGGTTGAGCATGAGTGCCGCCTGCAGCGGCCCCTGCACCAGCAGGCCGGGGTAGCCCTCGGAACGCGCATAGCGCTCGTCATAGTGGATGCGGTGGCTGTTGAAGGTGAGGGCCGAGAAGCGGAAGAGCAGAACCGGGCCAGCATCGACCGTCCAGGCAAGGTCGTCTTGGGCGTCCGCGCCCCTTCGCCCTGCGCCCGGCTGCGACGATGCATCCCGGAAGACCAGATCCTGCCGCTCACGCACGGCCAGAGAACCTTCGGCCATGATGACATGGCGGAGCGAGACGAAGTAGAGCGGCCCGGAAGAGCCGTCACGCCGGGTGACAGCTTCGAGAGAGGACAAGCGGTGGATTGCGGCGCCGCGCCGGATCGGTGCGAAGGTCTCGATGCTTCCGCCAGCCCACATGCGGCGCGGGAGGGGAACGGGCGGAACCAGCCCGGCATGGGCCGCACTGCCATCCTCGCCCAGTTCGGCGGCGGCCGGC
>JBGSNJ010000159.1:0-15730 GCA_041739715.1 Aestuariivirga sp. | reverse complement strand
GACCCATAAAATCGCTATGCAAATCAGTTGTAGAGTGATTCAAGCTCTCTGAGGAGAGCGGTGATGACAGAGGGTTTCTGGCTGAGCGAGGCGCAGTTTGGGCGGCTGGTGCTGTATTTGCCCAATGACACGCGGGGCGTTGCGCGCGTCGATGACCGGCGGGTGATCTCAGGGATCATCCATGTCCTGCAATCCGGCTGCCGATGGAAGGATGCGCCGAAGACTTATGGTCCGCACAAGACGCTCTACAATCGCTTCGTGCGCTGGGCAGCGAAGGGTGTCTGGGAGAAGCTCTTTCATCACCTCGCTGCCGCCGGCGGACCTCCCGCTGCGGTGATGATCGATGCGACCCATGTCAAGGCCCATCGCTCGGCGGCTGGCGGAAAAGGGGGGCCGAGACGCAGGCGATCGGCCGCTCGCGTGGCGGGCGAACCACGAAAATCCATGCGGCAGTCGATGAACAAGGCCGTCCCCGGCAGCTGATCGTCCGTGCCGGCCATCGTGGCGATGCGCCGGTGGCGCTGGAACTTCTCGGCCACATGACGCCCAGGATTTGTCTTGCTGATGCGGCCTACGATAGCGACGCGATCCGGGCGGCGCTGAGACTGCGGGGGACAATCCCCGTCATCCCAAACAACCCGACGCGCAAACGCGTCCACAGTTTTGACCGTCACAGTTATCGCATGCGCAACGTGATCGAGCGGACCTTCTCACGCTTGAAGGACTTCCGGCGTATCGCAACGCGCTACGACAAGCTGGCCCAGAACTTCCTGGCCGCCGTCTTCTTGGTCAGCACAGTCTGCTATTGGTTATGAGTCCGAAGCCTAGTCCTGCGCTTCGTCTTCGCCGATCTGCTTCTCGATGGTCGACACGTCGGGTGCGGCCTCCACCACCGGCGGCGGCGCGCTGGGATCGCGGCAGCCGGTGAGCCATACATCGTAGATCGGGTGCTCGACGGCGTTGAGGCCGGGGCTTTCGGCAAACATCCACCCGGTAAAGATCTTGCTGCGGGTGCTGTCGGCGGCCACTTCCTCGACTTCAACAAATGTCGTGGTCTTGGGCTCCTCCGTCACCGGCCGCGTGTAGCAGACCCGCGGCTGCACGATGAGACCACCAAACTGGCGCTGTTCGCCGATCGGCACCTCGAACGTCGTAGTGACGCCCGTGATCTTGTCCAGACCGGCGAAGACGGCGATCGGATTGCTGATCCGCTCGGCGAATGCCGGTCCGGTCAGGGCCATCGTCATCACCGCGACCTGCAGGGCCCTTGCCGTCATGGCTTCACCGCCTCGACACGCAGGCGGACATAATCGGCCGTCCACTTGCCGTTGCCGTCGCAAAGTGCAGGGCGGAGCAGTTCGACAGTCTCGTGAAGGGCGTCGCCGGCCTGTGGACCGAACTGCGCGAAGAACGGCGCCCGGAAGAGCTTGAGCCATTCTGCCATGCCGGTCGGCAGGTTGGTTGGCCTGGGAAAGAGTCCGATGCGACGCAGGCTGAATCCATGCGCGGCCAGCAGCGCGCCATAGATCTCGGGCGACGGAAAGTACCAGGGGGCCGCAATGGCGATGTCGCCCCCGCGCCGCTGGCCCACGGCGCGCATGGCGGTGACGATGGCCGCCACATTCCCGTGGCCGCCGAACTCAGCGACAAAGCGCCCGCCCGGACGCAACGCACGCCAGACCCCGGTTGCCACCGCCGCGGCATCGGTCATCCAGTGCAGTGCCGCATTGGAGAATGCGGCATCGAATTCGGAGTCGAATGTCAGCCTCTGCCCGTCCATCAGCCGTGCATCGACACCGCGCGCCTGCGCCGCTGCGACGAACGCCGCGCTGGAATCGACCCCCATGACATCGACGCCGCGGGCCATGAGATCTTCCGCGATCACGCCGTCACCGCAACCGAGGTCAAGAATGCGCTCTCCGGGCCTGGGCGCCAGCCATTCCATCACCGCCCCCGATAGATCGGAGACGAAGCGGGCATGGGTCTGGTAGCTGCTCGCCGACCAACTCTGGTCGTGCGCCGTCCGGAGTTTTGCGGTCATCACTGGGCCTGCGGTTCGCTGGGCTGGCCAGTGCTCGACTTGTCGAACATGGCCTGGCTGATCAGCGACCAGATGTCGACGGCACCTTGCGTGTTGGAGATCGGCTCGCCGTCGGCCAGCTTTACCTCCGAGCCGCCCTGCTCGAGCGCGATGAATCTCGAACCCAGAAGCCCTTCGGCCGTGACCTTGGCCGCCGAGTCGTCCGTGAGCTGCAGCGCTGGGTCGATCTGCAGCACCACCTTGGCCATGTAGTTCTCGGGATTGAGAGTCATGTCGACGACCGTCCCGACCTTGACACCCGCCATGCGGACGTCGGTGCCGACATTGACCCCTTCGGCATTGTCGAACTCCGCGACGAGCCGATACCCCGATGCGGTCGCGCCCCGGTCGGAGACCTGGTAGGCATAGATGAAGAACCCGGCGGCAATGGCAATGACGGCCGCGCCGATCAGGGTCTCCACCATTGAACTCTTCATTGCGCGGTCTCCGGTTTGCGTCCGCGACGGTTAGCGCCGCACGGGTGCCAAAATGTGGCGGGTCATTCGGGCCGCCAGGCCTGGTAGTCGGGCGCGGGCACGGCCGGCCGGCCAGAGCCCACGATGCTGCCCGGCGGCCGATAGGCCTGCGGCGTTCCGGTCAGATTGGGTTGGTGAGGCTTCTGCCACTCGCGCGGCCGGTAGTCGCCCGATGGCAGTTGCGCATCGCGGTGATGCATCCAGCCATGCCAGCCAGGCGGGATCGCAGACGCCTCCGAGTAGCCGTTGTACACGACCCAGCGATGCTCCGGAATCGAGTCGGGGATTGCCGACTTTGCGCGGTAATAGCGATTGCCGAATTCATCGGTGCCGACGAACTCCCCCTTGCGCCAGATGGCAAAGCGGGTGTTGAGCGTCTCGCCATTCCACCAGGTGAAGAGCTGCTTCAGGAACTTGATCATCTCGGATCCGCGACTAGCATGAAATCGCGGCGGAATATGGCGGATGCGGGCGGCTGCGTCCAGTCCAGAAACGGCCGGTCATGGCGCGGCAATGACGAGGTCCCGCGGCATTCCGCCCGGTTCCTGACGCAGCATCACGCGCAATCCCTCGGCCTGCGCCAGCACGGCGCGAAAGGCGGCGAGATCGGCCTCCTGAACGGGCAGCTGCAAGGGGATGACGAAGAGGCGCCATCCGGTTGGCAGGGCTTCCCGCGTCAGGGTGACGAGATAGAGATGGCGGTCGTCATCGCCTTGCTTGATGGCGAAGTCGCTTTTGTAGGCCCGTACCACGAGGCGCTGGCCGCTGCCGTCGCCGGCATCGCGAATCAGCGTGAGGCGCGCCTTCAGCCCTTCATGCAGTGAAGGCCTTGGGGCGAGTTCGTCGAGCGGGGCATCGACATTCAGATAATGAATGCTTTCGCGCCAGGTCCAGCGGCTGGTTTCGCGCCAGCCCGCACGCGAGAAGGCGGCCGCGAGACGGTCGATGTCGCCCGCATATTGGGCCACGAAAGGCTCGGGCTTGTGGCCGCCACCCAGATCGATGCGATGATCGGGAAGCCGGCGCCACCCGGCGCCCTCCCATTCCGTTGCCGGGAGAACGATGGTCTGGCGGGACGGTCCATAGAACTGTTCGGCCCGGACAAAACCGGTGGAGACATGGAAGGCACCGGCCAGCAGGAAGATGATGAAGGAGGCACCCATGAGCCCAAGCGCCCGGATGCGGCGGGGCGGCACGGCCTCGATGACGACGCCGTAGACCGCGGCCATGACGGCGCCGAAGAGCATGCCCCCGAGGACATCCGACAGCCAGTGGACCCCAAGGTAGACGCGCGAATAGGCAATAGCGATCACCACCAGTCCGCAGCTGGCATAGACGACCGCCCTGCCCCAGCGCCCCATGGAATGACTGACCAGTACCGCCAGCACGCCGAAGGTGAGTGCGGCCATGGTGGCATGGCCTGACGGGAAGCTGTAACCCTCGGCGCCCTGGTAGAGCTCGATCGGCCGGGCCCGCTGGATGAGGGTCTTCATGATGGGCACGAAGATCTTGCCGGCGAGGATGACGGCCGCCGCCGCCAGCGCCGCGCGGTAGGAGCGGTGCCAGACCAGCCACGCCACGATGGCGATCGCCAGTGCGCTGATCACCAGCCCGTCGCCCATCATGGTGATGGCGATCATGAGTTCGTCGGCCGGCGTGTTGCGCATCTCCTGCATGAGGTTGAAGACCGACACGTCCATGTTGGACACGGCGTCGCCCGACGCGAAGTGGACGATCATGTTGGCAATCGCGATGAGCCCGGTGATGATGATGGCCGCGAACAGCACCAGCAGCGCCGAACGCGGATTCTCGGGCGCAGCCGCGCGCGCGAAACGCTGCATCGAACGGTTGTCGAAGCCGGCGGCCCAGGCCGAAACGCGCGAGAGCGTGCGGTTGAGAAAGGGTGTAAGGCCGGCGGCGGCCAGCCGGATGATGTAGCCCCCCACGGCCAGCAGGACGAGCAGCACGAGCAGCACGAAGAGCAGCCGTCCGCTCAGTTCGCCGGCAAAAGCGAGGCCTTGCCCGATCAACACGCCCGGCAGGATGTGAGCGGCGCCCCAGACAATGGCCGAGGAAACATTCACGACAAGGAAATAGAGTTCCTTCATGCCGAACATGCCGACGATGCCGGGCACCACCGACTTCACGCCGGGCACGAAGCGGCCGATGGCGATGCTCTTGCCGCCATGCTGGCGCACGAAGTCTTCGCCGCGCGCCACCAGCTGCGGATAGCGGCTCAGCGGCCACATGGTCTTCAGACTCTCGCCGAAGAACCGGCCGGCCCAGAAGGACACCTGGTCGCCAAGAATCGCGCCGATTGTCGTGGCGGCCAGCACCGGCCAGAACGCGAGATGTCCGGTCCCTACCAGAATGCCGGCACCCACAAGTATGGCCGTCGACGGCACGAAGAGCCCGATGATCAGCAGGGCTTCGCCGAAGGCAATCAGGAATACGATGGCAAGGGCCCATCCGGGATGGGCCGCGAAGAAATCCAGATAGGGCTGAACATAGTCCATGCGGGTTGGAGCCTTAACCCAGTCACGGTCTTCCGCAAAGCGGCTTGATCATGGCGCGGGGACGCCGGTCAGTTCTCCGGGCAGCCATGCCGCGCGAGCGGAATCTGTTCGTAAGCATTGGCCGACGCCTGTTCTTCGCTCACAGGGCAAGCGCGACTCGGGAGCGGTTTGGCGTGGGGAGCTGCCTGCATGAAGGCCTTGGCATAGGGATCGTCGGCGAAGGCATCGTCATGGCCTTCCCAGTTCATGGCCATTGCCGGCCTGGCGACAAGCAGCATCGCGATGATCAGGACGTTTCGCATGATTCTGAGCCTAACAGCATGTTCCGGCCCCGGCGACTCACGTTCTCCTGAACGTCCGATGCAATCAGAGAGCAATTTCATTCGATACACACCCTCATGGCGGGAAACGCGATCCTATCAACAGGCATCTTCCGCGCCTGATCTTAACGGGCCCTTTACCATGGTCTAAGACCGCCAGCAGATTCGCGGCGGCCTATCGGATTCGCGTCCCAAGGCAAGCCCTGATCGCCCGGATCGAGGGTTTTCGCCTAAGGCCACGAAACTCTTGAGCTTCACCCGAGAATCGGATCGACTATGGGTTATCCACATCCTGCGTCAAGCTGTGGACACAAGATATTGTGGTAAGCTTTCGTTAACACACTAGCCATTGACGACGCGACCCCGCCTGTTCTATCTTTTCCTCAAGGCTGCGGGGTGGAGACAAGAGCCAAAAGGCTCCTCCAAGTTGGATACTTCACAAGAAGAGCCGATCGACCGGGGACGGCTATTCCCGGACAGGTGTGTGTCGTTGAACGCAGGTGAAGAGGCCTCGCGGGCGTTGAATCATGCGTCCACGAGTAACAATTGGAAGAGGGAAGAAGAAGATGCGCATCGATCGCCGGTTCACCAAGCAGGGCCAGGACAGCTACGCGGGACTCGAGTTCCGCAAAGCCGTCAGCGAGATCAAGAATCCGGACGGGTCTGTGGTGTTCCGCCAGGAAAACATCGAGGTGCCGGCCTCGTGGAGCCAGGTCGCGACCGATATCCTCGCGCAGAAGTATTTCCGCAAGGCGGGCGTCCCGGCGATTCTGAAGCGCGTGGAAGAGAACAGCGTTCCCCCCTGGCTGTGGCGTTCGGAAGCGGATGAGGAAGCGCTTGCGGCACTGCCCGAGAAGGAACGAATCATCGGCGAGCGCTCGTCCAAGGACGTGTTCAACCGTCTTGCCGGCACATGGACCTATTGGGGCTGGAAGGGCGGCTATTTCGACAGCGAGGAAGATGCACGCGCCTTCTATGACGAGATGTGCTTCATGCTGGCCGAACAGATGTGCGCGCCCAACAGCCCGCAGTGGTTCAATACCGGCCTGCACTGGGCCTATGGCATCGATGGCCCGGGCCAGGGCCACTACTATGTCGACTTCCAGACCGGCAAGCTGACCAAGTCCAAGTCGGCCTACGAGCATCCCCAGCCGCATGCCTGCTTCATTCAGTCCATCGCCGACGACCTCGTCAACGAGGGCGGCATCATGGATCTGTGGGTACGCGAGGCCCGGCTGTTCAAGTATGGCTCTGGCACCGGCTCCAACTTCTCCCATCTGCGCGGCGAGAACGAGAAGCTCTCGGGCGGCGGCCGCTCCTCCGGACTCATGAGTTTCCTCAAGATCGGCGACCGTGCGGCGGGCGCCATCAAGTCCGGCGGCACCACCCGCCGCGCCGCCAAGATGGTGGTGGTCGACGTCGATCATCCGGACATCGAAGACTATGTGGACTGGAAGGTGAAGGAAGAGCAGAAGGTCGCCGCTCTCGTCACCGGCTCGAAGATCGTCAAGAAGCACCTGACCGCTGTCATGAAGGCCTGCGTGAACTGCGAGGGTCCCGGCGGCGACTGCTACGAGATCGAGAAGAATCCCGCCCTCAAGCGCGCCGTCAAGGACGCCCGCAAGGCACTGGTGTCCGACAACCTCATCAAGCGGGTCATCCAGTTCGCGCGCCAGGGCTATACCGAGATCGCCTTCGAGACCTACGACACCGACTGGGACGGCGAAGCCTATCGCACCGTTTCCGGCCAGAACTCCAACAATTCGGTGCGCGTCACCGACGAATTCCTGCGCGCCATCGAGACCGATGGCGACTGGAACCTCACCGCGCGCCTCAATGGCAAGGTGACCAAGACCCTCAAGGCACGGGAACTCTGGGACAAGATCGGATATGCCGCCTGGGCCTCGGCCGATCCGGGCATCCAGTTCCATTCGACCATCAACGACTGGCACACCTGCCCGGCCTCGGGCGAGATCCGGGCGTCGAACCCCTGCTCGGAATACATGTTCCTCGACGATACGGCCTGCAACCTGGCTTCGCTGAACCTGCTGCGCTTCCGCAATGTCGAGACCGGTGCCTTCGACATCGCGGGCTTCGAGCATGCCGTACGTCTGTGGACCATCGTGCTGGAAATCTCGGTGATGATGGCGCAGTTCCCGTCGAAGGAAATCGCCCGACTGTCCTACGAGTTCCGCACCCTCGGCCTGGGCTTCGCCAATATCGGCGGCCTGCTCATGACCTCCGGCATTCCCTATGACAGCCATGAGGGCCGGGCCATCTGCGGCGCCATCTCGGCCATCATGACGGGCGTATCCTATGCCACCTCGGCCGAGATGGCCAAGGAACTTGGCCCCTTCCCCGGCTTCCCGAAGAATCGCGACCACATGCTGCGGGTGATGCGCAACCATCGCCGCGCCGCCTATGGCGCCGCCGTGGGCTACGAGAACGTCCGCACCACGCCCGTTCCGCTCGACGATGCCAGCCTCAAGGACAAGGCACTGGCCGCGGCCGCGCGCAAGGCCTGGGACCTCGCGGTCACGCTGGGCGAAGCGCATGGCTATCGCAATGCCCAATCGACGGTCATTGCGCCCACCGGCACAATCGGCCTCGTCATGGACTGCGATACCACCGGCATCGAACCCGACTTCGCGTTGGTGAAATTCAAGAAGCTGGCCGGCGGCGGCTACTTCAAGATCATCAACCAGGCCGTGCCCGAGGCGCTCCGTTCCCTGGGCTATGACCAGGCCCAGATCGAGAAGATCATCGGTTATGCCGTGGGCCATGGCACGCTGCAGGACTCGCCCGCCCTGAACCATGCGCAGCTGCGCGCCAAGGGCTTCGGCGATGCCCAGATCGAGAAGATCGAAGCGGGGCTGGCCTCGGCCTTCGACATCAAGTTCGTCTTCAACAAATGGAACCTGGGCGAAGACTTCTGCAAGTCGGTGCTCAAGGTCACCGACGAGCAACTCAACGACTACGGCTTCGACTTGTTGAGCAGCCTCGGCTTCGCCAGGGCCGACATCGACAAGGCCAACATCCATGTCTGCGGCGCCATGACGCTGGAAGGCGCGCCTGGCCTCAAGGACGAGCACCTGCCGGTCTTCGACTGCGCCAATCCCTGCGGACGGCTGGGCAAGCGCTACCTGTCGGTGGAGAGCCACATCCGCATGATGGCGGCGAGCCAGCCCTTCATCTCGGGGGCCATCTCCAAGACCATCAACATGCCGAACGATGCCGCGGTCGAGGACTGCAACAGCGCCTACATGCTGTCGTGGAAGCTCGGCATCAAGGCCAACGCGCTCTATCGCGACGGCTCCAAGCTGTCGCAGCCGCTGTCGGCGCAGCTCATCGCCGAGGACGACGTCGAGGCCGAGGATGCAGCCGAGGCCCTGCTGGCGAAGCCGCAGGCCGCACGGGTCGAGACCGTGGTCGAAAAGATCGTGGAACGCATCATCGAGCGCGAGCGCAGCCGCGAGAAGCTTCCGGGCCGCCGCAAGGGCTATACCCAGAAAGCGGTGGTCGGCGGCCACAAGGTCTATCTCCGGACCGGCGAGTACGATGATGGCCGCCTCGGCGAGATCTTCATCGACATGCACAAGGAAGGTGCGGCGCTGCGGGCGATGATGAACAACTTCGCCATCGCGGTGTCGGTCGGCCTGCAGTATGGCGTCCCGCTGGAGGAGTTCGTCGACGCCTTCACCTTCACCAAGTTCGAGCCTGCGGGCATGGTGCAGGGCAACGACTCGATCAAGAACGCCACCTCGATCCTCGACTACATCTTCCGCGAGCTGGCCGTCTCCTATCTGGGCCGCAACGACCTCGCCCATGTCGAGGCCTCCGAGATCGGCTTCGACGCGCTGGGCAAGGGCGTGGGCATGGACGCCGAGTCACCGCGGGTTCCGGCCTCGCGCGTGCTGTCCTCGGGCTTCGTGCGCAAGCAGAACCTGTCCAACGTCGTGGTGATGCCGCAGAACGCGGTGCTGGCGCCCAGCTCTCCGGCCCAGGCGCTGCAGATGCGGCTTTCGACCGAAACGCTGGGAGCCCTGGCGCTTGCCGAGGCACCGAAGGTGGAGGCCCATGTGCATCACGAGCAGCACCTGCACGTGCATGTGGAACCGGCCGCAAAGACTGCAGCCGACCGCCGCGCCGAGGCCCGCATGAAGGGCTACGAGGGCGAAAGCTGCTCGGAGTGCGGCAACTTCACGATGGTGCGCAACGGCACCTGCCTGAAGTGCGACACCTGCGGCTCGACGAGCGGCTGTTCGTAATCCGGGACTTGCTTCGATGACGCGCATTGGCCAGGCTTCATCGCCTGGCCATTCTGCTTTCACCGTCACGACTCGCGGTGCCTCTGCTCGCCGCATCGCACCGGAACGCGCCGCAGAGCTCCCTCGCAATCCACAATTTTTTCACCTGCTGCATTGGCGCAACAGTTGGGAGTGTGACGCGCGCAAGCCGAAAAGCGCCCGAAAATCAGGCACATTCCGTATACTGAGAAGTGCATTTCGGCCGCATTTTTCCTATGCAAATCGCGCATTGCGGCCATTTCGTCCGTACACGGAACTTGTGGATCGAGGCCTGGCGATTTACCGGATGTTAGGGAAGAGGCGTCGATATACAAGATGTTGACGGCGTATTGCCGAATCACACAAACGGGTACACAAGAACGTCAATGCTGGTTGGGAAAGCAAATAACTCGCTGCACGAACCGCATCTTGTGAGGCTTACCTGCGTTGTGGGGCACTAACAACACTCTAGGAGAGAACGAACATGGCTGCTAAGAAAGCTGCTAAGAAGCCTGCCAAGAAGGCCGCTAAGAAGCCGGCCAAGAAGGCCGCCAAGAAGAAGTAATCGGCGTTACGCCACGACTTCAGGACTGGACCCCGGACGGCATCGCCTCCGGGGTCAGTTCTTTTCGGGAGAGCCTCGTGGGCTCTCCAGCAAAGCAAAAGGGCCGCAGCATGCTGCGGCCCCTTGCATTTCGGCGATCGCGATTACTGGTAGACGTAGACCTTCGCGCCGAGCTCGACACGCTCGTAGAGGTCGATCACGTCGGAATTCATCATGCGGATGCAGCCGGACGAGACGGCCCCGCCGATGGAGGCGGCATTGTTCGTGCCATGGATACGGTACATGGTGCCGCCGATGTAGAGCGCGCGGGCGCCAAGCGGGTTTTCCGGCCCGCCTTCCATGACCGCCGGAAGGAAGTGGCCCTTCGCGGCTTCACGCTCGATCATCGCCTGCGGCGGGCGCCAGGTCGGCCATTCCTGCTTGTCGACGATGCGCGAGTTACCCGACCACTGGAAGCCTTCGCGGCCAACGCCGACGCTGTAGCGGCGGGCCTCGCCATTCTCCATCACCAGATACAGGGCGCGCTCCGGCGTCTTCACCACGATCGATCCCGGCACATATTTCCCGCCCTCGCTCCAGGCGACCACTTCCGAGGTCGGACGGTCTGCCGCACGGCGGCCCGAGGAGGCAAAGCTGGCGCGTTGAACGCCGTTGCGCGGCTTGCCGAAGAGGCATTCCAGCAGGCCGTCGCACAAGGCGTCGCGGCGGGCCAGCTGGCGCTGCTCGGCGGCCTTCTTGCGCTTGGCCTGGAGTGCCGCCTTCTGCTTCTCCTCCTTGGCCTTGCGCGCCGCGAGGTCCTTCTTCTTGTCGGCGGCCGCCTTGCGGGCGAGCGCGTCCTTCTTCTTTTTTTCCTCGGCCGCCTTCTGGGCGGCTGCGGCCTTCTTCTTCTCGGCCTGGCGCTTGGCTTCGGCCGCCTTCTTCTTCTTGAGCAGCAGCTCCTGCTCGGCCGGCGTGGCCGAAGAGGACACCTGTGGCACCGCCGCCATGGCAAAGACGGCCAGGACGGCCGCCGCGATGAATTTCCGCATCCCTAACATCCCCTTACTGGATTCAGTTTGAACCTAGTGCTTTAGCCATAGCTGATCAACGCCTTTGCGGTTCATCAGGCGTTCACCTACCATCGGCCATGAGTGCCCCGGATAGAACCATAAACTAGGAAACATACGATGAAGAATGGCCGCCGCCTCTTCCTGCTTCTCTGCCTGTCGACTTCGGTCTTCGCCCTGCCGGCCCAGGCGCAGGACGTGCCGCCAGCGGTCCAGGCCATGCTGGACAGCATGGCGCGCCAGACCAACACGAAGCCCAGCTACGCCTCGCTCGAGCAGGCCTCCGACGGCACGGTCAAGATCGGGGCGCTTACGCTGGCCCTGCCCGCGGCCGCCGGCAACCCCGGGATGAACGTGGTGATCGGCGAGGTCTCCCTGGCCGGCATCGCCGACCAGGGCGAAGGCCTCTACCAGATCGGCATGGCGAAGTTCTCCAATGTGAAGGTCGACCTGAGCGACCCCGGCTTCTCCGCCACCGTCACCATGCCAGAGGGCATTGCGGAGGACTGGTACATCAAGAGCCTCGGTGCGGGTGCCACGGCCCAGGATCAGGTCCGCGCCGCGATGACGGTGGCGCGCAAGATGTCGTCCGGACCCTTGAGCATTTCGGCCATGGGCCAGACCATCACGGTGGATGGCTATGAACAGAGCTTCGATGGCGATCCGCGCAGCGGCGCCGGCACCTATGTGCTGAAGATGAACAACCTGGCGATTCCCGAGCAGGTCGTCGCCCTTGCCGACCAGGGCGGCATGCTGAAGCTGCTGGGATATGGCGCCCTCAACTTCGACGTCACCAGCACATCCAAGCTCACCATCGAGGGTGCCAATCTTGGTCTCGACTTCGACCTGGCCCTGTCCGGCCGTGACATCGGCACCATGACCTTTGCCGGCAGCGCGGCCGGCATTCCGGCCGAGGCCTATGCCGAGTTGCAGCGCGCGGGCTCCAGCGGCCAGCAACCCGACTTCAACGCGGTCATGCCGCAGATCCAGAACATCACCATCAACGGGGCGTCCTTCCGCTTCGACGATGCCTCGGTGACCAAGCGGCTGATGCCCATGATGGCGGCCATGCAGGGCATGGATGAAACCACCATGGTGAACACGGCGGGCGCAATGGTCCAGATGGGCCTGATGCAGTTGCAGAGCCCGCAGTTTGCCGAGCAGGCCGCCAATGCGGTGAATGCCTATCTGAAGGATCCCAGGTCGATCACCATCGCGGCCAAGCCCTCGTCACCCGTCAAGGTCTCCGACATGATGACGCTTGACCCGGCCAAGCCGCAGGATGCGATCAGCAAGCTGGGCGTCACCGTCAGCGCCAACGACTGAGGCCTTGCGCAGCGGAGGCGCCCCTGCGCCTCCGTCACTCACGCCTCCGGCAGGTTCAACCGGATGTGCAGCTCGCGCAGCTGCTTGGGCGTCACTTCTGAAGGAGCGCCCATCAGCAGGTCTTCGGCCTGCTGGTTCATCGGGAAGAGCACCACCTCGCGGATGTTGGGCTCATTGCACAGCAGCATGACGATGCGGTCCACGCCCGGCGCGATGCCGCCATGCGGCGGCGCCCCATACTGGAAGGCGCGGTACATGCCGCCGAACTTCTCCAGCAGCACCGATTCCGGATAGCCGGCGATCTCGAAGGCCTTCTTCATCACCTCGGGGCGATGGTTGCGGATGGCGCCCGAGGAGAGTTCCACGCCGTTGCAGACGATGTCGTACTGGTAGGCGAGGATGTCGAGCGGGTCCTTCGTCTCCAGCGCCTCGAGGCCGCCCTGCGGCATGGAGAAGGGATTGTGCGAGAAGTCGACCTTCTTCTCTTCCTCGTTCCATTCGTACATCGGGAAATCGACGATCCAGCAGAATTCGAAACGGTCCTTGGCAGTGAGGTTCAGTTCCTCGCCCACCTTGTTGCGGGCATCGCCGGCGAACTTGTAGAACTTCTCGGGCCGCCCGGCGACGAAGAAGCAGGCATCGCCCACGCCAAGGCCCAGCTGGGCGCGGATCGCATCCGTGCGCTCGGGTCCGATGTTCTTGGCAATCGGTCCGGCGCCGCCCTCCTCGCCCTCGCGCCAGAAAACATAACCGAGACCAGGCTGTCCCTGCTGCTGCGCATAAGAGTTCATGCGGTCGCAGAAAGCGCGGGAGCCGCCCTTGGGCGCCGGGATGGCCCAGACCTCCACCTTCGGATCGCTGGCGATCATGCCGGCGAAGACCTTGAAGCCCGAGCCTGCGAAATGCTCGGTCACGGCCTGCATCTTGATGGGGTTGCGCAGGTCCGGCTTGTCGGAACCATACCAGCGGACCGCATCGCGATAGGCAATGTGCGGGAACTGCTGCGTCACCGGCAGTCCGCCGCCGAACTCCTCGAAGACGCCGCGCAGCACCGGTTCCACCGCATTGAACACGTCGTCCTGCGTCACGAAGCTCATTTCGATGTCGAGCTGATAGAATTCGCCGGGCGACCGGTCGGCACGGGCATCCTCGTCGCGGAAGCAGGCCGCGATCTGGAAATAGCGATCGAAGCCCGACATCATGATCAGCTGCTTGAACTGCTGCGGCGCCTGAGGCAGCGCATAGAACTTGCCGGGATGGATGCGGCTCGGCACCAGGAAGTCGCGCGCGCCCTCGGGCGAGGACGCCGTGAGGATCGGTGTCTGGAATTCGAAGAAGCCCTGGTCCTTCATGCGCCGCCGGAGCGAGTCGATGATGGCGCCGCGCTTCATGATGTTCTGGTGGATGCGGTCGCGGCGCAGATCGAGGAAGCGGTACTTGAGCCGGATGTCTTCCGGGTACTCCGTGTCACCGAAGACCGGCAGCGGCAGCTCGGCGGCCTGGCTCAGCACCTCGATGCCGGTGGCGAAGACTTCCACGAGTCCGGTCGGCAGGTCCCTGTTCTCGGTGCCCGGCGGGCGCGGACGCACCTTGCCGTCAACCCGGATCACCCATTCGGACCGGACCTTCTCGGCCACCTTGAAGGCGGGCGAGTCGGGATCGGCCACCACCTGCATAACGCCATAATGGTCGCGCAGGTCGATGAAGAGCACGCCGCCATGGTCGCGGACCCGGTGCACCCAGCCGGACAGCCGGATGGACTGGCCGGCATGGTCAGGGCGGAGCTGGCCACAGGTATGGCTGCGATAGGCGTGCATGGAACCTCTCAGGAACGCTGGATTTGCGCGCTAGAGCGCATGCAGAGGCCGATTTGTCAAGCAGCCCGGGGGCTTGCGTCAGGTCCCCAGTTCCCAGGGGAAGAGTTTGCGCTTCCCGGGCTTCTTGGTGGACTTCTTCTTGAGCAGCGGCAGGTCGTCATCAATGAAGTCGGTGTCGAAGAAACCGCCCTTCACCACGACCTGGGTATTGCTCATGCCGGTCTGCTTGACCAGCGCGAAAAGCTTGGCAGCATTGTCCGGATGCAGGCGCACGCAGCCATGCGAGGCCCGGCGCCCCAGGCTCTTCACATGATAACTGCCATGCACGGCATGTCCGCGTGCCGTGAAGAATATCGAATGCGGCATCGGCGCATCGTCCCATTCGCTGGAGTAATGCTCCTTCTCCATCCGGAAGGGGCGGAAGGTTCCGCTCGGCGTGTCATAGCCCGGTGCCCCAGTCGACACGGGCCACTTGTACTTGGTCCTGCCGTCCAGCGAGACGGTCATCTTCTGGCTGACCTTGTTGATGGTGATGATCAGCGGCTTCTTGGCCGGTGCCTTCTTCTTGCGAGGAGTTGCCGCCGTGGCAGCGGCGGGTGCCAGCAGGCCCGCCAAAGCCAGCAAGAGAGAACGCCTGGTCGACATCATGCACCTCAAAACCAATGGAAATCGCTACCCCAGGTCGAAATATGCAACAAACGTCCGGCGCGGGGAAGTCACTTTTGGAGTGATTTGCGCTGCGGTGCCCGCTCGGCTAAAGGGCGCCCATGAACAAGCATGTCCCCAAAGTCGGCCTCGTATCACTCGGTTGCCCCAAGGCCCTGGTCGACAGCGAACGCATCGTCACCCAGCTCCGGGCCGAGGGTTATGTGATTGCGCCCGGCTATGACGACGCGGATGTGGTGATCGTCAACACCTGCGGCTTCCTCGACAGCGCCAAGGCCGAATCGCTGGCCGCGATTGGCGAGGCCATGACCGAGAACGGACGGGTCATCGTCACCGGCTGCTACGGCGTCGAGGCCGATGCCATCCGCGCCGCCCATCCGGGCGTACTCGCGGTAACCGGCCCGCACCAGTACGAGGCGGTCGTGGGTGCCGTGCACGAGGCGCTTCCGCCGCTGCATGACCCGCGCTTCGATCTGGTGCCGCCACAGGGCCTGCACCTGACGCCGCGGCACTATGCCTATCTGAAGATTTCCGAGGGATGCAACAACCGCTGCTCCTTCTGCATCATCCCCTCCATCCGCGGCGATCTCGTTTCCCGCCCCGTGGCCTCGGTGCTCTATGAGGCCGAGCGG
>JBGSNJ010000147.1:0-2496 GCA_041739715.1 Aestuariivirga sp. | reverse complement strand
AAGGCGATCAAGGAGGATTCGAGGCCAAAGCTGCCGCCCGTCAGCATCGGCGGCCCCTCGATGGTGTTCTTGATCAGCCCGGGGCTGCTCTTGCTCCCGGACACGATGCCGGAAAAGATGCCGGACTGCGTATAGTTCCAGGCCATGTGGAATCCCATCGCCAGCCACAGGCGGCGCGTCACCATGTAGGCAGCAGCCAGCAGAACTCCAGCCTCGATGCTGATGAACACCGCACCGAGCAGGGTGCTTGCCGGATTGATCAGGTGCGAGATGCCAAAGACGAAGGACGATACCACCAGCGAGATCCAGCTGCCGAGCGATTCCTCGACGATGCGGAAGAGCACGCCGCGGAAGAAAAGCTCCTCAAAGATTCCGGAACTCAAGGCCATTGCAACGGCAGGCAACATGAAGTTCCAGGGATTCAACCCGTCGATGCGGTAGATGCCAAGCAACATCAGGATCAGTACGCAAGCGGTGTAGAGGCCTGCACCGATCAGCATGCCGGTGCCCAACTCACGGCCCATGCCGGGCAGCGAGAGTTCGCTGGCCGGCCGTCTTTCAACGAAACGGACAAACCCGATGTAGACCGCAAGGCCCAGTGCGGCCATGGCCACCGTGATCGCCAGGGACATGAGCGGCGCGGCGGCGAATGTCTCGAGGAAGCCATTGTTCACGGCCATCAGAAGGAAAATGATCCCACCAAGGACAAGCAGCCGGGTGAGCGGGAATTGCGCGATGCGCAGCAGTGCGGAAGAACTTGCACCGGCAATTTCGTTCATGTTGGAACCCCATCTGTCTTTGCAATTTTGTAGACAGACAAAGTGCCGGTGTCGAGCGTGACGGTGTGCCTTCACCCTTGTCCCGGGCGCTCCGGTCTGCCAGACGGACAGCCATGGTCCGCCCGCGCCCTTCTTCCGCTGTTCTTGTCAGCTACGCTATGAACAAGCCCTATGTGCTGCGGCTTCTGCAGATCGGGATTGCCGGCCGCAGCCGGGTGACGGATGGATGATTGCGCGACTCCTTGATCATATTGCGATAGAGGCCCGGGCAAGCCTGCCGCCGCTCTCGGCCCACAAGCCCTGCAATCCTTCGCTGATCGTCTGGGACGACACAATCCTCTGTCTCTAAAAAGGCATCAACTTCGATCTCGAGACGGAGGGCTACCGCTTCACCTATGGCGGCTACAACGTACCCTTCTGCGACAGCCAGAACTACGTCGCGGAGCTGGGCATGGACCTCAAGGTCCGCGGCGCCCACTTCCTTGAGGACAGGCACATCCGGGCGCGCCCCTTTGCGCTGCACGGGCTGCAGGATCTCAGGCTCTTCGCGTGGCGCGACGGCCTGTGGTGCATGGGGGCGGCTGCCACGCACGAGACCCAATCCGGAGCGGTGCGCCGCCGTCTGGTCGAGCGCGTCGTCCTCTGCCGGCTGGCCGGCAAGACCCTAAAGGTTGCCGCGGTGTTGCCGTCGCGCCAATTGCGGGAGAAGAACTGGATGCCCTGGGTCCGGGGCGACGATCTCTTCGCGATCTATGCGCAGGATCCCTACGAAGTGCTGCATCTGGAGAAGGGGAAGAGCCAGCAGTCGCTCCACCCGGCGTGGCACCAGGCCCTGGAGGGCCAGTTCGGCGGGACCTGCGTCATTCCCTGGCAGGACGGGTTTATCGGCATCATCCACCGCCAGCGTCGAGATGCCGTCCGCGGCGCACTGGCCAGTGGTCGGCTGAGAACCTATACGCACAGCCTGGTGGTGTACCGGTCCAACTTCGATGTTGCCGCGGTGAGCGAGCCATTCTCCTTCGAGGGTCAGAAGGTCGAATTCTGTTGTGGCCTGGCCGTCTCCGGCCGCTCGATCTTCCTGTCCTACGGTATCTGGGACCGGGAGGCGGTTGTCCTCAAGGCCCCGTTGGCCAGCGTGATCAGGGCGCTGAACCTTCAGCATGTCCTGGGCGCGGCCGGCTGATCCCGGCACTTGTCATGATGCCGATATCCGTCAGTCTTCGAATCGTCCGGTAGCATCGCGATCGCGCTCGTATCGCCGCGTGAGCGGAAACGGCGGCAGCCAGGATTCGCGGCGGCTGGTCCAGCTTTCGTAGGTCGGCCGCAGCTGGTCGGGCGTGTCCAGCGAGCCGAGATTCACCTCCACTTCGTCGCCCGTCCGGGCGAAGACGGAAGAACCGCAGCGCGGGCAGAAATGCCGTCCGCAATAGTCGCGCGTTTCGCCTTCCACGCTCACGGCGCTCTCGGGAAAGATCGCGGAGGCATGGAACATGGCGCCATGATGCTTGCGGCAGTCCATGCAGTGGCACAGTCCGACGCGATAGGGGCGGCCGGTCGCCACGAAACGCACATCGCCGCATAGGCAACCGCCGATGAACCGGTCCATGCCGTGTCTCCTCGCTGATCGATCCCGCCGAAGACTTACTGCGAACCGCCGGGCGCGGCAACGAAGCGCTGCCGTCCAAGTCGCAGCGGCGGCAGGACCAGCAGGCCGCCC
>JBGSNJ010000095.1:0-6210 GCA_041739715.1 Aestuariivirga sp. | reverse complement strand
CGGGCACCGAACTCGGCGGCCGCGTGGCGCGTGAGTGCCGCCTGCCCGGGCTTTCCGCCTGGGGCCGGGTGCGCGACTACCGCGCGGGCCAGATCGGCAAGATGACCAACGTGAATGTCTATCGTGATTCGCGGCTCACCGCCGAGGATGTCCTGGGTTTCGGATTCGAGCATGTGGCGGTGGCCACCGGGGCCACATGGCGGCGCGACGGGATCGCGCGCTACAATCTCCTGCCCATCGCCATTGCTCCCGCCATGCCGGTCTTCACGCCCGACGACATCATGGACGGCAAGCGGCCCTCCGGGCACGTGATGGTCTATGACGACGACCACTACTACATGGGCAGCGTGCTGGCCGAACTCCTGGTGCAGGCTGACTGCCGCGTCACCTTCCTCACGCCCGCGGCGCGCGCGGCGGAGTGGAGCTTCAACACGCTCGAGCAGGGGCTGATCCAGGCGCGCCTCATCGAATCCGGCATCGATGTCCGCACCAATCGCGGCCTTGCCGCCATTGCTGCCGGCGGCGTCACCGCGGCCTGCAGCTATACCGGCCGCGAGAGCGAGATCGCCTGCGACGCGGTGGTGCTGGTCACCGCAAGGCTGCCCGAAGACGGGCTCTACCTCGATCTCACCGCCCGCGCCGCGGAGTGGGCCGATCACGGCCTCCGGTCGGTGAAGCTTGTCGGCGACGCCAATGCGCCCGCCGCCATTGCCTGGGCCACCTATGCCGGCCACCGCTATGCCGAGGAACTCGATGCGCCGGACCGCGGCGATGCCCTGCCGTTCCGCCGCGAAGTGGCAACCCTGAAGGACTGACATGCGCAAGATCACCGCCGCCATCACCCAGATGGCCTCGACCCAGAGCTGGCAAGGCAATTGCGACACGGCCGAAGCCCTGGTGCGCCAGGCCGCAGCACAGGGTGCGGGCCTCGTGCTGCTGCAGGAACTCTTCGATGCCGATTACTTCTGCATCGAGCAGCATGTCCGCTTCTTCGCCGGCGCCCATGAGCTGGACCAGCATCCGACTGTCCTGCGCTTCGGCGCCCTGGCGCGGGAACTCGGCGTGGTGCTTCCGGTCAGCGTCTTCGAGCGGGCGGGGCCGGCGCATTACAACACCACGGTGATTTTCGACGCCGACGGCACGAATCTCGGCTTCTACCGCAAGAGCCACATTCCGGACGGGCGCGGCTATCAGGAGAAGTTCTACTTCTCCCCGGGCGACACGGGCTTCAAGGTCTGGCACACGGCGGTGGGTCGCATTGGCCTCGGCATCTGCTGGGACCAGTGGTTCCCCGAGGCGGCCCGCGTCATGGCGCTGATGGGCGCAGAGATGCTGCTCTATCCCACCGCCATCGGGTCGGAACCCGGCAGCCCCGACTATGATTCCAGCAATCACTGGCAGAACACCATGCGCGGCCATGCGGCGGCCAACATCATGCCGCTGCTGGCCTCCAACCGCATCGGCCGCGAGCTGGCCCCCGACGGGCGGAGCGACACCTTCTACGGCCGCTCCTTCATCGCCGATCCGCACGGCGAGAAGGTCGCGGAGATGAGCCGCACCGAGGAGGGCCTGCGGCTGGCCAGCTTCGACCTCGACGAGATCGCGGAGCTCCGCCGCACCTGGGGCGTCTTCCGCGACCGGCGGCCGGAGCTTTACGGCACGCTCCTCACCATCGACGGCCGCACCCGCCGAGAAGGGCTGTAAGCTCAACCATACGCCCCCTTCTCCCGCGAGCGGGAGAAGGATGATCTGTACACGACCCTTTTCCCGCCTGCGGGAGACGGACGACTTGTTTGGACCCTTCTCCCGCCTGCGGGAGAAGGTGGCGCGCAGCGCCGGATGAGGGCCGCCTTGCGCCGCAAGGCGGTGCTGCTAATCTCCACCCCCGTCATGTCCGTCACGCCCCGCAGGACGACACGGCGCGCGCGGAGCTTGCGCCGGGCGCCGAGCGAAGCCGAGAAACGGCTTTGGGGCTTTCTGCGGGACCGCCGTCTCAACGATTTCAAGTTCGTCCGGCAGGCACCGCTTGGCCCATACTTTGCCGACTTCCTGTGTCGCGACAGAAGACTCATCGTCGAGGTCGATGGCGTGACCCATGGCGAAGATCACCAAGTTTCTCATGACCTACGCCGCACGCGGTATCTGGAGAGTCAGGGGTACCGGGTGCTGCGCGTCTGGAACATCGAGGTGTTCACCAACCTGGACGGTGTGCTGACAGCAATCCTGATAGAGCTGGAAGACCCGTCCGGCACCCGCCGCTGACGCGGCCGGCCCTCATCCGCCCTTCGGGCACCTTCTCCCACCTCCGGTGGGAGAAGGATCGACACATCCTCACCCTTCTCCCGCCTGCGGGAGAAGGTGGCCGAAGGCCGGATGAGGGCCGGCGTGCAGCGCCGGTGGCTGCCGCCGAGAGAGCGCGATGCCATCGTTGTTTCAGCGCGAAACAACTACCCCAACGGAACCTGTGGGATTTACCTCAAGGTCGTCGTCCTTAGGGAACTATTTGTATACCGTTCATTCACCCTTCCCACAGCTTGAAGTTGGTTGCCTTGGCTTTCCCAGATACAAGAGAGTGCCGACAAGACAATTGAGGACGGCGTCATGCTTGAAGACACACTGTACTGGCTCGACGGCTTCTTCTCGTTCATCCCGAACGCCGGACACATGCCCGATCATGTGCTGCCGCTGGCGCTGCTCTTCAGCTTCCTGGGCGCGCTCATCCTGGGGCGCTTCACCGGCAATCTGGGGTCGCTCACCTTTCCCCTGAACTTCTCCGCGCTCTTCCTGGGGGCCATGGCCTCGAACTGGATCCTGCGCGGCATCCAGATCCAGGTCGAAAGCCAGGTCCACCGGCCGCTGATGGGATCGCTGGTCGGCATGCTGGTGGCCGCCATCATCATGCTGCGCTGGATGCAGGGCGACCAGCGCAAGATCTGAGCGCCCGCCGAAAGTCCCGGTTGCGCCGCACAATGGGCCATGCTTCCATGGCCGCACCATGAGCAATCGCGAGAAACCCTGGCTCTTCCGCACCTATGCGGGCCATTCCACCGCCGCCGAGTCCAACCGGCTCTACCGCGGCAATCTGGCCAAGGGCCAGACCGGCCTGTCCATCGCCTTCGACCTGCCCACCCAGACCGGCTACGACAGCGACCACGTGCTGGCGCGCGGCGAAGTGGGCAAGGTGGGCGTGCCCGTTTCCCACATCGGCGACATGCGCACCCTGCTGGACGGCATTCCGCTGGCCACCATGAATACCTCGATGACCATCAATGCCACGGCCGCCTGGCTCCTGGCGCTCTACGTGGCGGTGGCCGACGAGCAGGGGGCGCCGCGCGGCAGCCTCTCGGGCACGACGCAGAACGACATCATCAAGGAATATCTCTCGCGCGGCACCTATGTCTTCCCGCCGGCACCCTCGCTGAAGCTGATCACCGACACCATCGCCTTTTCGGCGCGGGAACTGCCCAAGTGGAACCCGATGAATGTCTGTTCCTATCACCTGCAGGAGGCGGGTGCCACGCCGGCCCAGGAGCTCTCCTATGCGCTGGCCACGGCCATCGCCGTGCTCGACGGCGTGAAGGCCAGCGGCGCGGTGAGCGAAGCCGAGTTCCCGCAGGTCTTCGGCCGCATCTCCTTCTTCGTCAATGCCGGCATCCGCTTCATCACCGAGATGTGCAAGATGCTCGCCTTCACCGAACTCTGGGACGAGATCGGGCGCGAGCGCTACGGCATCGCCGACGAGAAGTACCGCCGCTTCCGCTATGGCGTGCAGGTGAATTCGCTGGGCCTCACCGAACAGCAGCCGGAGAACAACGTCTACCGCATCCTGCTCGAGATGCTGGCGGTGGTGCTGTCGAAGAACGCCCGCGCCCGCGCCGTGCAATTGCCCGCCTGGAACGAGGCGCTCGGCCTGCCCAGGCCCTGGGACCAGCAATGGTCGCTGCGCATGCAGCAGGTGGTGGCCTATGAGACGGATCTGCTCGACTACGGCGACATCTTCGACGGCTCGAAGGAGATCGAACGCAAGGTCGAGGCGCTGAAGGACGAGGCCCGGGCCGAACTGGCCCGCGTCATGGCCATGGGCGGCGGCACGTCGGAAGAGGTGATCGCATACATGAAGCGCTGCCTGGTCGAGAGCAACACGGCGCGCATCCGCGCGATCGAGTCGGGCGAGACCAAGATCGTCGGCGTCAATGTCTTCACCACCACGGAAGACTCGCCGCTCTCGGGTGGTGACGGCGAACAGATTCTCACGGTGAAGGACAACGTCGAGTACGAACAGATCGAGCGGCTGAAGGCCTGGCGCCAGGCGCGCGACGGCAAGGCCGCCAAGGCCGCGCTGGAAGATCTGCGCAGTGCTGCCGCCGAGGGCCGCAACATCATGGAGCCCTCCATCGCCTGCGCGAAAGCGGGCGTGACGACCGGGGAGTGGGGCACGGTGCTGCGCGAAGTGTTCGGCGAATTCCGCGCGCCCACCGGCGTCGCCCTCGTCGTCGGCTCGGATGGCGGCGAGGATATCGAAGCCGTCAAGATCGAAGTCGCCCGCGTCTCGAAAGCACTCGGCCGTACACTGACATACGTCCTCGGCAAGCCCGGCCTTGATGGCCACTCCAACGGCGCCGAACAGATCGCCGCGCGCGGTCGCGCGGTCGGCATGGAAGTCGTCTACGAAGGCATCCGCTTCACGCCCGCCGAAATCGCCGCGCAAGCGAAGGCCGCCAACGCCCACGTCGTCGGCCTGTCGATCCTGTCGGGCAGCCACCTTGATCTCGTCCGCGAGACTATCGCCGAACTGCGCGCCGCCGGGCTCGGCGATGTGCCGGTCGTCGTTGGCGGCATCATCCCGCCGGAAGATGCCCGCGCGCTGAAGCAGATGGGCATCGCCCGCGTCTACACGCCGAAGGATTTCAAGATCACCGAGATCATGGGCGACGTGACGAAGCTTGTTGAAAAAGCCTGGCTTGTGAAGGGATAGAGCCAGCTTCCTGTAGGCTGACTTGCCGCCTCGCTGCAAAGCGTCCTATCCCCGCGACAGGGCACAGAATGAGGCCTTCGCCATGACAGACGCAGTGAACTTCCAGCTGGGCTGGGAAGAGTGGCTTTCGCTGGGTGATCTCGGCTTGCCCGCGATCAAGGCGAAGGTCGATACCGGCGCCAAAACCTCGGCCCTGCATGCCAGCGTGATCGAGCCGTTCGGCCCGGCGAGCTCTCCGCAGGTGCGGTTCCTGATCCAGCCGGATCCGAGCGATCCCGCTCTTGAGGTCACGTGCTCGGCCCCGGTCGTGGACCGGCGCGAAGTGATCAGCTCCAACGGCGACCGGGAACTGCGCTATGTGATCGAGACGCATGCCGAGATGGGCGACTTGCGCTGGCCGATCCAGCTGACCCTGTCGAACCGCGAGACGATGACCTACCGGATGCTGCTCGGCCGGGCCGCGATCCAGCCCAACATGGTCATCGATCCCAACGCCTCCTTCCGACAGCCGCAACTTGGCTACGGCCTCTATAGCGGACTGCCCAGGCGCCGTCCGGCGCGCCGTCCCCTGAGGATTGCGCTGCTGACGCGCGAGCCGCGCAACTATTCCTCGGTCCGCTTGATCGACGCCGCCGAGACGCGCGGCCATGTCATCGAAGTGATCGACACGGCACGCTGCTACATGCGGATCGGCGCGGTTGACGCCGAAGTGCATTATGACGGCAATCCGCTGCCGCGTTATGATGCCGTCATTCCCCGCATCGGTTCCTCGATCACCGATTACGGTATGGCGGTGCTGCGCCAGTTTTCCAATACCGGCGCCTATTGCCTGAACAGCGCGGGCGCCATCGGGCGCAGCCGGGACAAGCTGCTGGCGCACCAGATGCTGGCGCGCGCCAAGATCGCCATGCCGGTGACCGCCTTTGCCCACAGCCCGAAGGACACCAAGGACCTGATCGCCCTCGCGGGCGGTGCGCCGATCGTGCTGAAACTGCTCTCGTCCACGCAAGGCAAGGGCGTCCTGCTGGCTGAAACGCGCAAGGCGGCGGAGCGGCTCGTCGATGCGTTCCGGGGCGTGGAAGCGAACTTTCTCGTCCAGGAGTTCGTCGAGGAGGCCGGCGGCGCCGACATCCGCGTCTTCGTCATCGGCAACAAGATTGCCGGCGCCATGAAGCGCCAGGCGGCCAAAGGCGAGTTCCGGTCCAACCTGCACCGCGGCGGCACGGCCAGCCCCG
>JBGSNJ010000092.1:0-2647 GCA_041739715.1 Aestuariivirga sp. | reverse complement strand
CATCTGCGGCGGAGGCCGGCGCCACCGCGACAGCAGACATGATCGCCACGACGGGCAAGGCCAAGACGCTCGGTGAACGCTCGCGCGGGCACATGGATCCGGGCGCGATCTCGCTGTCGATCATCCTTGCGGCACTTGCGGCCGAGCACTGATTCAGAGGAGTCCCAGCTCAGCCAAATCGCGGCGCATCTTCTCGCTCATGCCTTCGGCGCGCGCCGTCTTCGGAAGGTCGGGCGGCGCATCGACCTCTTCAAGATAGCGCCAACCCTGGAAGGCGCGGCGCGGCGCCGGGCGCACCGGAATGATCTTCGGCCTGAAGACGATGCGGCAGCGCTCGATGCCATCGGCACCGGTGACGGCCTCGAGGTCGGCAATGGGCTGCCGGCACAGGATCATGCCGCGGATCACCCAGTAAAGCGAGCCGCCCTTCAGGATCTCGTCGCGGCGCTTGGGGAACATGCGCGTCGTGTGGTCGAGCGTGTCGCGCCCGGCGCGGCAGTCCTTCACCCAGGACTCGAGTTCCTCGATCTCGCTGACGCCGACGCAGAGCTTGAGCATGTGGAGAGCCATGGCGGCACCATACGCCAGGCCTCGGGCGCTTCAAAACAGCAGCGGCCTGCTGTGGAAAACGAGTCTCTTTTCAGGGGGTTGGCGTCAGGAGCTCGCCTTGCTGATGAAGCACTTCACGCCCTTGGACTTGAGCTTCGCGCAGGCGCTGCTGGCATCTCCCTGATTGTCGAAGCCGATGAGCCGGACGCGATAGAAGGTGCCCTTGGTTCCGAGGTCGGCGCGCACCACCACGGGGTCCTTGTCAGCCAGGACCTTGTGGCGGGCCTTCATCTTCTTCCAGGTCGACCAGGCGGCATCCTCGGTGGTGGCCGACGCCAGCTGCACGCTCCAGCCGGTGATCTTCTGCGGCTCTGAAGCAGGCTCCGCGGCCGGTTCTTCGGCAGGGACTTCGGCAGCCTGCTCGGCGGCAGGTTCTTCGTTCACCGGCTCGATGGCGATGATCTTCTCTTCCGGCTCGGCGACGGCAACGCGGACTGGCGCCTGTTCGACCGGAACCCGGTCAGTGATCTTCTTGCGGCCGGCCTGGCCGACTTCGACGACGGTCTCGGTCGAAACATCGGTCAGGAGAGCCGCCGAGGGCGCAGATGCCTCGGGCAGCGTATTGGTCGCGATCGTGGCGGTGGCGATGCCGTCGGCAGAGGCGGCGGGAACGGCGGGCTCCTGGATTCCGTTCAGGGCCGCCAGCCGCTTCTGGGCGGGTTCGTAGCCGGCATTGGCGGCCAGCGCCTTGCCAAGCGACTCCTTGGCATTCTGCGGCCGCTGCAGCTTCTCGTAGGTCAGCGCCTCGGCGAAAAACACACGTGCAGGTTCGGGATGCTCGAAACGGATGGCCTTGTCGAAGTCGGCCAGCGCGAAGAGATACTGCCCGCCGTCCCGCAGCGCCACGCCGCGGCTGTAATAGGCATGCGAGAATTTTGCGTCGAGGAAGAGCGCGCTGGTGAAATCCTCGATGGCGCGCGAGTCCTGGTCGAGTTTCTGATAGGACAGGCCGCGGTTATAGAGAGCAAGCGCGCGAAGCTGGGCCGACATGGCATCGATCCGCATGGCCGCGGTATAGTCATCGATGGCACGAGCGTGTTCGTTGAGCCGCTGGAAGGCAAGACCGCGGTTGAGCAGTGCATTGGCCAGGACTTCCGGTTCCAGTCCGCGTGACTCGATCGCCTGGCTGTAAGCCGTTGCCGCCGCCACGGTGTCGCCAGCCTGGAGCGCCTTGTAGGCGTCCGAAACCAGCTTGGAATTCTCTGGGGTTGCGGCGAAGGCCGTGCCGGCGACCGCCGCGCTTGCGGCAAGAAACGCGGAACAAACAGACGCAAGAATGACTGACCGGGTGCTCATGGACGGTCATTGTGAAAGATTGTGGTTAAGAAGCAGTGGCCAAGAGATTGCCAAAGCCTTAAGCCCAGGGCGGAAGCCGTGCCGTTTTCGGACGGCGAAGCGCCTCTGGCGTGTTGACGGACCGCCCCCGGACCTGTGATAAGGTCATCGTGTGTGGTGCCCGATGCCAGGCGGCAAGGGGCCTAACAGGGAACACGGTGTGGATGACCCAATCGGGGCCAAATCCGTGACTGCCCCCGCAACTGTGAGCGGCGAGGGTTCCGGCAACAAGGCCACTGGGCAACCGGGAAGGCAGCCGAGAACCTCGCGACCCGCGAGTCAGGAGACCTGCCACACAAAGAAGGGGCCATTCGGTCCGCATCACGGGTCTCACGGAGGGTGTCCATGACCACAACGACCAATACCGTCTCGCTGCCGCTGTCGCGCCGCCTCGGCGCCGGGCTGGTGCTTTTCGCCATCGGCGGCGCGATGCTCTTCGCCGTCGGCCTTTCCGGCATGGCGGCGGCGCACAACACTGCGCACGATACCCGCCACGCCATCGGCTTTCCCTGCCACTAAGCACGGGAGACCTTCATGATCGGGCGGGTTCTGCTCGCCGCGCTCCTTGCCGGGATCGCGGCCGGGCTTATCATGGCTGCCATCCAGCATGTACGGCTGACGCCGATGATCGTGGCGGCCGAGCGCTTCGAGACTTCGGGCCACGGCCACGACCATGCCGCGACCGGCGAGGCTGCCGAAGCGG
>JBGSNJ010000073.1:0-4583 GCA_041739715.1 Aestuariivirga sp. | reverse complement strand
ACGGCCCAATAGATCTTGCGGGCCTCGCGGTGCCGCAGCGTCCGGAGATTGCCCAGGGCCTGCTGCCCCTGGACGGCGCCGATGACTGAGCGCTGGCCCCATATCGCCGGGTACAGCCGGGGCGGGCTGCATGTGCTTCCGGTGCGGGTCTATTACGAGGATACCGACGCCGGCGGCGTGGTCTATCACGCCAACTATCTGAAATACTGCGAGCGTGGCCGGACCGATTTCCTCCGCCTGCGCGGTGTTCATCAGAGCGCGATGAAGGATGCCTTTTTCGTGGTCCGCCGCATGAGCTGCGATTTCCTGCGCCCGGCGCGGCTGGACGACCCGCTCGAGGTCGAAACGCGGCTGGCCGAAACAGGCGGGGCCCGCCTCGTGCTCGACCAGCGGGTGAACCGCGACGGCACCCCGATCTTTCAGGCCCAGGTGACGGTCGCGCTGATCGATGCGCGGGGGCGCCCGCGCCGATTTGCGCCGGACTTGCTGCTCGCGCTGAATTCCCTTGGGGAATCAGGATCGTAACACGACCTTAACCATGTTTCCGTCAAGTGGAGGCAGAGCGGGCTGGCAACGGCCGGCTCCACTGCGGTTTTGGGCATAAGTGCCCGAATCGCCGCAGTTTCGACAGATTTGGCATGTTTCAGGGCACATCTCCCAAAGGGTGTGGTGCGCAGGGGCGGCGGAAGCTGAAATGGCTTCCGGGCGCGGATGGAAGGACAGAATGGATCCGGTGGCGGTCGAAACAGTTGCGCAGACAGGGCACATTTCGCTCTGGCACCTCGTCATGCAGGCGAGCTGGGTCGTCAAGCTGGTCATGCTGGGGCTTGCCCTGTCGTCGGTGTGGAGCTGGGCCATCATCATCGAGAAGTTCTTTGCCATGCGGAAGATGAACGCCGCCAATGACCGTTTCGAGCAGAATTTCTGGTCGGGTCAGTCGCTCGAGGATCTCTACATCTCGCTGGGCAACCGGCCAACCGTCGGGCTGGCGGCCATCTTCATGGCGGCCATGCGCGAGTGGAAGCGCAGCCAGGAAGCGGCCATGCGGGCCGGCTTCCACGGCGTCCAGAAGCGCATCGAGAAGGTGATGGACGTGCAGATCCAGAAGGAGATGCACGACGTCGAGGCGCGCCTGCTGTTCCTGGCGACCACCGGCTCGGCCGCGCCCTTCATCGGCCTCTTTGGCACGGTCTGGGGCATCATGGTCTCCTTCCAGGCCATCGCCAACTCGCAGAACACCAATCTCGCGGTGGTGGCGCCCGGCATCGCCGAGGCGCTCTTTGCCACGGCCATCGGCCTCGTTGCTGCCATACCGGCGACAATCTTCTACAACATGTTCACCGCCGACGCGGGCCGCATCGGCTCGCGGCTGGAGAATTTCGCCGATGAATTCTCGGCGATCATCTCGCGGCAACTGGACGAGCGGGCATAGCGATGGGTGCTTCGACAGGCGGATCGGCGGGCGGTTACCAGCGGCGCAACTCCAGGCGGCGGGGTGCCGGCCGCGGCGTCATCAGCGAGATCAACGTGACGCCGCTGGTCGACGTCATGCTGGTGCTGCTCATCGTCTTCATGGTGGCCGCGCCGCTGATGACGGTCGGGGTTCCGATCGAACTCCCCAAGACCGAAGCCAAGCAGATGGACTCCTCCACCGAACCCATCACCATCACCGTTCAGCAGGATGGCGCGCTGTTCCTGCAGGAGACCGCGATCCCGCTTGCCGAACTCGCCTCCAAGCTGACGGCCATCGCCAAGGCCGGTTACGAAGAGCAGCTCTTCGTGCGTGCCGACACCAGCGTCCCCTATGGCCGGGTCATGGAAGTGATGGGCCTGCTCAACAGCGCCGGCTATCGCAAGATCGGGCTCATCACCGCCACCAAGGACGAGGCGCCGGCGAACTGAGATGAAATACAGCCTCACCACGTCGCTCCTGCTGCACGCGTCGATCCTGATCGCCGCGCTGGTGACGTTGCCCGAGGCCAACCCCTACAAGATCAAGCCGCAGGAAGCGGTGATGGTCGATATCTCGAAGATCAGCGACACCACCAAACAGATGGCCATGACAAAGGCCGAGGAACCGAATCCGGTCGAGAAACCCGCTCCGAAGAAGGCCGAGGTCGTCAAGAAGCCGGAAGACACCCAGGCGAAGATCGCCGAGGAGACCAAGACCGCCGCCAAGGAAGCCAAGGCCGCCGAACCGCCGCCGCCCGAGCCCGATACACTGAAGGAACTGATCAAGGAAACGGTCGCCGAGGAGCCGGCGCCGAAGAAGGAAAAGCCGAAGAAGGAAGAGGTCAAGAAGGCCGAGGTCAAGCCCAAGGAAAAGCCGAAGCCCGAGAAGAAGAAGCCCGAGCTCGACGTCGCCAAGCTTGAGGAAATCCTCAACGACGATGCCTTCCTCAACAAGGAAAACGAAGAGAAGACGACCGACGCCAGCATTGCCGCAACCGATGGCAATCCGGCCGCCAGCGAGGCCAATCTTCAGGGGACGGACAATGTGCTCTCCGCCACGGCCATCGATGCGCTGCGGTCGCGCATCCAGGAGTGCTGGTCGGTGCCGCCCGGCGCGCGCGAGGCCAATATCACCGTCAGGGTCCGCTTCCAGCTGAACACCGACGGCACCGTCATCGGCGAGCCGCAGGTCATGAATGATTCCGCCGAGCCGCTGTTCGGAACCACGGCGCGCTCTACCGTGGCGGCCATCCTCGGCTGCCAGTCCTACGATTTTCTCCCGCAGGAGCAGTATGACCTGTGGAAGGACCTCATCCTGAACTTCAACCCGAACATGATGTCATGATGTTCGACAGATGACCGGAACCCGCAGCACCATGACCCTGACACGCCACGCCGCTCACAGCACCCGGCGCGCCATTCTCGCATTTGCGGTGATGTTCGCCGTCGTCCTCGGCCTGAAGACCGCGCTGGCGCAGACGGAGATCGACATCACCGGCGGACGCGTCGATCCGCTGCCCATCGCCATTGCGCCGTTCCTCGTCGGGGGCGGCGCCGAGGAGGCGGGCACCACCATCAATGGCGTGATCACCAACAATCTCGGGCGCTCGGGCTACTTCGCGCCGATCGACCCGGCCTCCTTCATCGAGAAGATCAGCGATTTCAATACGCCGCCGCGCTTCGGCGACTGGCGGCAGATCAATGCCAAGGCCCTGGTCACCGGCCAGGTCTTTCTCGAGGGCGGCAAGGTCAGGGCCGAGTTCCGCCTGTGGGACGTGAATACGCAGCAGCAGCTGGCGGCTCAGCAGTTCACCACCACGCCGAAGAACCTGCGCCGCATCGGGCATCTGATCTCCGACGTGATCTACAAGTCGCTCACCGGCATCGACGGCTATTTCGACACGCGCGTCGTCTTCGTGCAGGAAGAGGGCCCCAAGAGCCAGCGCGTCAAGAAACTCGCCATCATGGACCAGGACGGATACAATCCGCGCCCGCTCACCGATGGCAATGAACTGGTGCTGACGCCGCGTTTCTCGCCGTCCACCAACGAGATCACTTACATGTCCTTTGGCAACGACACGCCGCGGGTCTATCTGATGAACATCGACACGCGGCAGCGCGAGATCGTCGGCGAATTCCCCAACATGAGCTTCTCGCCGCGCTTCTCGCCCGACGGACAGCGCGTCATCATGAGCCTTCAGGATGGCGGCAACTCGAACATCTTCGAACTCGACCTGCGTTCGCGTGGCCTGCGCCAGCTGACCAACGTGCCGGCCATCAACACCGCGCCCAGCTATTCGCCGGATGGCAGCCAGATCACCTTCGAGTCCGACCGCGGCGGCACCCAGCAGATCTACGTGATGGGCGCCGATGGATCGGGCCAGACCCGCATCAGCTTCGGCAACGGCCGCTATTCCACGCCGGTGTGGTCGCCCGACGGCCAGTACATCGCCTTCACCAAGCAGGGCGGCGGCAAGTTCGCCATCGGCGTCATGCGCCCCGACGGATCGGGCGAGCGCATTCTCACCGAGGGCTTCCACAACGAGGGGCCCACATGGGCGCCCAACAGCCGCGTGCTTATGTTCTTCCGCGATTCGCCCGGCGAGAATGGCGGCCCTCAGCTCTATTCGGTGGACATCACCGGCTACAACGAACAGCAGGTTCCGACGCCCGGCTTCTCGTCGGATCCCGCATGGTCGCCGAAACTGAATTGAGGCGGCTTCGATCCATCGGGCCGGGGGGCCCAAGTCCGGAAGGCGCGGGGATGCGGCTGACCGGAACAACACCACACAGCACGGGAATCAAGACATGACGACATCGATAAGCTTCAAGATCGCCGCAGCTTTCTGCTGCCTTCTGGCCCTGTCCGCCTGCTCGAAGAAGAGCACGCCGAACCTCGAGGCAAACGCGGGCCAGGCCGTGCCGGGCTCCGAGCAGGACTTCGCCGTCAATGTCGGTGACCGGATCTTTTTCGCCGAGGACCAGTCGACGCTGTCGCCCGAGGCCCAGGAAACCCTGCGCCGCCAGGCCGCCTGGCTGGCCCAGTACCCCAACGTGATGGTGCAGGTCGAAGGCCATGCCGACGAGCGCGGCACCCGCGAGTACAACATCTCGCTGTCGGCCCGCCGCGC
>JBGSNJ010000066.1:0-7627 GCA_041739715.1 Aestuariivirga sp. | reverse complement strand
GCTACTGCCCGAACACCACCCGGCCATCGCAGATGGTGATCCGTGGACGGATGGTTCTGATCGCGTCCGGATCGGTCCTTTCGAGATTTCCGGCCAGCACCGTCACGTCGGCCAGAAGGCCCGGCTTCAGCACGCCGGTCTTGCCGTCCATGAAGCCGGCATGCGCGCCCTCTACCGTGTAAGAATGGATCGCCTCGTGCAGGCTGACGCGGTTGTCGGGCATCGCCGAGGTCCAGCGGCCGCGCGTCATGGCCGACTGGATCGACCACAGCGGATCGATGTCCGAGACCGGCCAATCGGTGGCGAAGACAACATGTGCGCCGGTGTTGCGGATGGCGCGCTGAGCGAAGGCAAAGGGCCAGCGCTTTTCCCCAAGCCGCGAGAGATAGGGTTCGAGCGGCAGGCCGTGGCAGCCGGGCGGATGCGGCGGCTGCATCGAGGCGATGACGCCAAGCCTGGCGAAGCGCGGGATGTCGTCGGGATGGATGACTTCGACGTGTTCCACGCGATGACGGCTGTCGCGCTTGCCATTGGCCTTCTGCGCGGCGGCATAGCCATCGAGCGTGATGCGCACCGCGCCGTCACCGATGGCATGTACCGCGATCTGCAGGCCCCGGCGGTCGGCCTCGACGGCGACCCTGGCGAAATTCTCGGGCGTGAAGAGCGGATCGCCGCGCCAGCCCGGCTGGTCGGCATAGTCCTCGACCATCACGGCAGTGGCGCTGTCGACCACGCCATCGACGAAGACCTTCACGAAGCCCGATTGCAGCATGTCCGAATTGTAGCGCGCCGCCATCTTGCTGGCCTTCTCCAGCATCGACAGGTCCATGAAGTTCTTCATGTGGAACGGCACGCGCACGCGGGCCGTGAGCTGACCGCGGCGCTGCAACTCTTCGAGCAATTCGAGCGTGTAGAGATTGCCATCCATATTGTGGATGGCGGTCAGGCCATGGGCGGCACAATGGGCAAGACCGCGCGCCATGACCGCGAGATCGCTTTCGAAGTCGGCCGTGTCGGGATAGGGATCGGGCTCGCCGCCGGTGGTGAGGCCTAGCCGGTCGCGATCGCCGCCCTTCAGCAGCGCCCGGACCGGATTGAAGGCTTCGCCTTCGCGGAGCTCGCCCGCGGCCAGCCCGTCGGGTCCCATGACGATCTCGTTGCCCGGCCCAAGGGCCTTGCCCTTGAGAATGCCGGCCTGCTCCAGCGCCAGCGTATTGGCCCAGGCGGTGTGGTGATCGGGCGAGAAGACGATGAGCGGCCGGTCCTTCACGATGCGATCCAGATGATGGCGGGTCAGCGGCTCGGACTCGGAGATGATGATGTAGTCCGCCTGCTCGCCGATCACGAGATCGCTTCCGGGATTGTCTTTCAGGTAGGCCAGCGTGCGGAACTTCAGCTCGTCGAATCCCTGCGTGCCCGCCAACTGCAGATGCTTGAGTTCGGCCGCGCCGGCAAAGAGATGCATGTGGGCTTCGACAAGGCCGGGCGTGACGGTGGCACCCCCGGCATCGATCACCCGCGTCGAGGCCCCCTTCTCCGCTGCAATCTCGCGATTGCTGCCCACCGCGGCGATACGGTTGCCGGTGATCGCCAGCGCTTCGGCCTTGGGACGGGCGTCGTCCATGGTGAGGATGGCGGCATTTTCGATGACGATGTCTGCACTCATGTCAGGGGTCCACTCCAGTTGATGCCTTCGGCCGCCATCATGGCACGCCAGGCGGGACGCTGGGTGACGAGATCGACGAGCCGTTTGATCTGCGGATAATCAAGTGCCGTCACCGGCATCTGCCGCGTCCAGCGGCAGAGCATGACGAAGAACAGGTCGCAGGCCGAGAACCGCGCGCCAAGCACATAGGGCCCGTCCTTCGCCAGGCTTGAATCGAATCGCGAGAAGAACCTGCCAAGCCGCTGTTCGGCCACGGCTTTCATGTCGCTGCGGCAAGCCTCGGCGGTGACGTAGTTATCGGCATGCCACCAGTGCTGCAGATCTTCCTGCAGCGTGTTGGTGAAATAGAAGAGCCATTGCAGGAACAGGTGGCGCCGGGGATCGCCGGGCAGCGGCATGAGACCGGTTTCGGGATGCGACTCGCAGAGATAGATCAGGATGGCCGCGGATTCGTAGAGCACCCTGTCGCCATGCACCAATGTGGGCACACGCTGATTGGGATTGAGCGCCGTGTAGCCGGGCGCGCGATTGGCGCCACTTGCCACATCGACATGAACCAGATCGAAGGGCACGCCCAACTCGCGCAGCAGGGCGTGCGGCGCCATATTGGCACTTCCCCGGTCCCAATAGAGCCTGTAGAGAGGCGCTTCGCCTTCGGATGTTGCCGCCATGACCCGCCGTTTCCTGCTCGCCTTCTGCCTTCTTGCCGCCTCGGCCTTGTCCACCCAGGCACAGGAGCGCCAGTGGATGCTGGATGCAAGCGACTCCGATGCATACCTGATCTTCGGCGTGCCGGACTCCGACGACGTCGGCATCAGCTTCTGGTGCCCGGTACAACAGGGCGAAGTCAACGTGTTCATTCCCGAAGTCAGTGCCAGGCTGCATCCGGGCGCGGATATCACCGTCACCCTCAAGGCCGACGAGGACAGCGAAACATTCACCGGCAAGAGCGAGGTCAATCTCGAGGCGGCGCTCACCAGCGTCGAGGCGAAGGTTCCGGTCAACGCCCAGATTCTTGCCGCCATGCTGAAGGCCGACCGCTTCCGCGTGATCATCGACGGCAACGAAACCATCTTCCCCTTGATCGATGCCGACCTGGAAAGCCTGCTGGACCTCTGCCGCAAGCCGTGAGCATCAGCGCTTGGCCGTCAGCCGGGCCAGCGTCTCCAGCGTCGACCGGTCGGCCAGGCCATCCACCCGCGCGGGCCGGAAGTGGCGCTGGAAGGCCTTCACCACCAGAAGCGTGTCGTGGTCATAGCTGCCGGTAACGGCAATGCCATAGCCATAGCCGGCAAGAATGGCCTGCAGCCGCATGACGGCTTCGCCTGCGTCACCCGGGCAGAGCCGCGCCCCCTGCTCCAGCGGCTCAGGCTCTACCCAGTGGCCGATGCCATTGTGGAACAGACGTTCCCAGTCGAACAGTTCACCGGGATCGGACTTGCGGGCCGGCGCGACATCGGAATGCGCGAGAACGTGGCGAGGGGGAATGTCGTGACGGGACAGGATGTCGCGGCAGAGCGCGATCACCGCCGACATCTGCCGGTCCGGATAGGGCTGATCGCCGGTGTTCTGGATCTCGATGCCGATGGAGCGCGAGTTGGTGTCGCGCTCGCCCCTCCACTGCGACTGGCCCGCATGCCAGGCCCGCATCTCCTCGCCCACCATCTGGGTGATGCGCCCCTGCTCGTCGACCAGATAGTGGCAGGAGACCTCGGCGCGCGGATTGCACAGCCAGGCGATCGCCCTGGCCGCCGAAGCCATGCCCGTATAGTGCAGCAGCAGCATGTCCACCTCACGGCCATCGCGGCGCGGGCCGATATTGGGCGAGAGAATGAAGTCATGCGCGATGAAGGAGCGGATCACAGCCCGCGTTCCCTGGCGATCCGGTCATAGGCCTCATTGACCTTCTGCAGGCGCTCCGTCGCGATCTCGATCATTTCCTCGGGAACGCCCGCGGCAATGTGGCGATCCGGATGATACTCACGCACCAGTTCGCGGTAGCGCCGCTTGATCTCGTCCGCGGCGGCGCTGCGATCGAGACCCAGGATCAGGTAGGGATCGTTCGCCACCGTCACGTGGCGGGCGCGGATGCGGGCGTAGTCGCCGGCGGAGAAGCCGAAGATGCGAGACACGCTTTCGAGATAGGTATCCTCGCCCGGGTGCAAGGCGTCATCGGCCTTGGCGATGTGGAAGAGGCCGTCGAGCACGTCCTCCAGCAGCGCCGAGCCCGGCTCGAACAGCCGCGCGATCTGGCGGGCATAGGATTCGTAACCGGCCGAATCCTGCTTGGCGAGGTTGAAGACACGCGCCACCGCCGGAAGGTCGCTGTCGGGCACGTGGAAGACCTGCTTGAAGGCGCGGATCTCGACTTCGGTGACCACGCCATCGGCCTTTGCCATCTTGGCACCCAGCGCGATCATGCCGATGGTGAAGGCGATGGACTTCTCGGGCGCGGTGGCCCGGGCCGGCGAGAATTGCTGGAGAAAGGCGCCGATCGACCCGCCGATGGCGCTCACGGTCTCGGCGATGCGGGTCCAGATCGACATGGCGCCTCAGCGGGACGGACAGGCCCCTATGCCCTCTTGAAGTAATGTCCGAGCTTGAAGACGGGCGTGCCAACATCTTCCCCGCGCGCCAGCCGGCGTTCAACCTCCCAGGCGCGGCCCGCTGTCCAGAACGTGAGCCACAGGACCGGGATGGCGCCCAGCGCCATGACGCCATACATGACGAGATCCGGCAGGCCGAGAAGCTTGGAAAAGGCCCAGACGGAGACGACCATGGCGGCCCCGGTCTGGGTCAGCATGAGGAGCGTGGCGCCCGCCGCCGCGATGAAGCAGCCCAGCGTACTGAAGGCCTGGCCACCGGCGGGCGGCTGGCTTTCCGGTTTCAAGATTTCCTGTTCCATGGCCGACATATGCTCTCACATCGCAAAGAATGCAACGGTGCGGCGAAAGCTGACTCAAAGTCGCAGAGAATGCCGATAAGCCGCTGATCTAGCGACAGTAAGTACTGCCGTTCCGGCGGTTCTGCAGGTCGAGATGGAAGTGGTTCCGGTGGGCCTGGTCGGCCTTGGGGCCGAGCACCGTGTGGAACTCGCCGCAGGCCTCGCCATGAACCTGTTCAAGGAAACGGCGCTCGTCGCGGCTGCCCCGCCAGCCATCGAGCACCGTCACCTTGCGCCCGCTGGCGAGCGTGAAGCCGGAAATGTCGATGGCATTGCCATAACCGTGTTCGCTCATCTTGGCGCCGCGCTTGTTGTTGCGGGGGCGGCAGGAATAGGAGGCGGCAACATCGATGGCGACGACCTCCTCCCCGAAGGCGCGCCGGGCCTCGGGCTGCACGGTCTTCTCCAGCCAGTCGCCGAGCGGTTCGGCCATGCCGCAGTTCAGCGTGGCCGGCTGGCTCAAGCGAACATCGCCGATGGTGCTGATGCGCCAGGGATCGGGCACGTAGCAGCCGTTGCCCTCGTCGATCTTCTTGAGGCGCTCGGCAAGGCCGAGCCGCGAGGGCTTGACCGGGCAGGACTGATCGGGTGCGCGCAGGCCTTCGGTTTCGAAATAGGTCTTGGTCGATGAGTTGGAACAGGCGGCGAGCGCCAGAACCGCGGAGAGAGCCGCCAGAATCCGAATTGTCCGCTGAAAACCCATGACGCCTCACACACCAAGGCGGCCAGGCTAGGCCAACGTGGTTAAGGAGTGGTTTTTGATACGCATCAAGGACAGCAGGCGTGTTGACGGCGAGTCTGCGGCCATAACGAGGAGCAGATCGATGCAGAAATGGCTGGTCGTGACGGGTGTCGTGGTTGCGCTTGCCGCCATCGCGATTCCGCGGGCGCGTTCGGAGACCGCGGCGGACAACGTGACGAGCTTGTCGCTGGAACTCGGCAAGGCGGATTTCCGCAAGTACTGCGCCGCCTGTCACGGTGTCAGCGGAAATGGTGACGGAACGATTGCCGAGTTCCTGACCATCAGCGCGCCCGACCTTACGACGCTCGCGGCACGCAATGCCGGAACCTTTCCGCACCAGCGCCTGTCCGAAGTGATCGATGGCCGCGCCGAGGTGAAGGTCCATGGCCCCCGCGACATGCCGGTGTGGGGCGAGTGGTTCGACTACGAGGCCATGTCGCCGGATACCGACCGCGACGCGCGCGAGATCATCGTCCGCCTGCGCATCGAGGCGCTGATCAGCTACGTCGAGTCGATCCAGCAGAAGTGAGGCGGCCCTAGCGTGTCAGCGCGGCGACCAGCTGTTCGACGTCGCCGTTGCGCTTGGAGATGAAGGACGTGAATAGTCCGCGCTGCATGTAGACCATGGAAAAGCCCAGCACCTTCGCATCGCGCACCTTGTAGCGGCTGCCATTCTTGCTGAGGCGCCACACCACGGTGTAGCTCTGTCCCGAGAGCAGATAGACCTTGCTGTTGATCACCACCTCGCCGTCATCGGCCGCGGCATCGCCGATCTCGTACTTGGCGATGGGATAGATGCGCGACTGGTCGGCGAAGTAGCGCGACATGAAGGTGACGACGCCGCCGTAGTACCTCTGCTTCTGCCCGGCCGGCAGTTTCTTGCGGTACTGGCCGAGCGAGTAATCGGCAATGGCCGCCACATCCGCGTGCCGGTCAATCACCTTGCGAAAGCTTCCGACGGTGCCCTGGCGATGCGCGTTGAGCATCTCCTTGGCGAACTGCTTCATGTAGGCGATGGACGGATGATCGGCCGCAATGGCCGGTGCGGCGGCAAACATCATGGCGGCGCCCAACACAGCGCGGCGGCTCAGCCCCCGCCTATGTTCTGGTGTATGACGCCTCATGATTCGGCACCCTTCGAGCCAACGTTCCGCAAGCTATAATTGACGCCTTCTGCGGGCGTCAACTGAACTTACCACGTCTCGGCTTCACGAAGTTCCGCGAAGAGCGGTTCGAAGTTACCCTTCGACTTGTTCAGGACCTTGGTAAAGCGATCCTTCATCGAGATCGTCAGCCAGACGCCCTTCAGATTCACGTCGCTGATCCGGTAGCCGCCGCCGGACTTTGTCAGGCGCCAGCGCACCTGCTCGCGCCCGCCGCCCTTGAGCTTGATGGCGCTCTGGATCACGGTGAACTTGCCCTGCTTCGCGTTCGACATGACCTCGAGCTCCGACCCGCGGAAATCGTCGACGTAGTAAACGAAGAGCGAAGCGGCGTAATTGTTGACCAGTTCGTAGAATTCGCCCTTGCGGCTGGCGGGCAACTTGCTCTGATAGGTGCCCAGCGCGAAATTGGCGATCGCCCGCAGGTTGATGTGACTGTTGAGCAGCGCGGCAAAGCGCGCCTTGAGCCCGTTGCCCTTCTGCCCGCTATTGGCGAGTGACATGACCTGGTCGGCAACCTTGCGGACATAGGCTTCTGCGGGATCGATTGCGGCCGCCGTCGGCAGGACAGGGGCGAGGATAGCCGCAGTGGCCAGCCCAAATAGTGCCCGGCGGCGCAGCGGTCGCATCAAAAAACCGGTCATTGCTCCTCCCAAGCACCCTGGACTCTCGCCGACTATAACGCCGTGAAACTATGAAGAAAGCAAGGCGATCGAAAGTTCCAACAGGAGTTTTCAGAACGGTGCCGGCAGGCTTCCGGACCACATCGCAGCGGACAAGGCGGTTGAATTAAACATAAAGATATGTTTATGTCCTTATAAGGGAAATGCAATGGACGAACTTCTGGCAGGTTTGCGGGCGGCGGCCGAGTCTACTCGGATTCGCATCCTCTTTGTCCTTTCGCATGGCGAATTCAACGTCAGCGAGCTGACCCAGATCCTGGGCCAGAGCCAGCCGCGCGTCAGCCGGCACCTGAAGCTGATGACCGAAGCCGGCCTGATCACCCGCCACAAGGAAGGCAACTGGGTGCTCTTCCGGCTGCGCGAGGGCGACCTGGGCGGCGCCCTGTCGCGCGCTATCGTCGACCTGCTGCCCGGCCAGGACGCCGAACT
>JBGSNJ010000039.1:0-9230 GCA_041739715.1 Aestuariivirga sp. | reverse complement strand
CCAATCAGCGGCTGCTCGCCATGGAGCTTCAGGCCGCCGGTCGGGACAGCACGGCGGGAACGCTTGCGCTTCCCTTTGGACTGCGCTTTCCCAACGGCGTGGTGCTGGCCGTTGATGACGTGGCATTCGGGGAGAAGCTCGAGAAGGGGACCAGTCTCACCATCTCGGCAATTGCCGCGGGAACTGACCAGCCCATCAAGTTCGGCATTTCGCTGAAGTGCTTCTCCCGGGCATTGCAGCGGGCGCGAGCCCTTCTGATGCACCAGTTTCCTGCGGCGCTTGACGACGTTCTCTGGGGTGCCGGGGTGGCCGCAAAGTCGAAGAAGGCTGGCGAAGGCGTGGCCTCCAGAGGCAATTGCTCCGACATGAATCCGCCGGTTCCGCGGCGCGATCTGGCAAGGCGTTGCCGGTCCGACTGGCCATGCGGGCGAAAGTTGTGTAAATTCAATTAAGTGGTTTTCTTCTTGCTTGGCAGGAATCCTGCACGGCTGATTGGGACTGGAACTGAACCAGATACGGGTTTCCGTCTCGGATCGTGCGAGGTGGAGGCCCCATCCGAAAGTGGGACCGCTCGCGATGCGCAGCCTTCTGCCGTTCGTCTTCCTCATGCTGGTGGCCGGACTCTGCGCTCCAGCCTCGGCCGACGATCCCATCCGGATCGGAGTCTCGCTGGGCCTTTCGGGACGCTACGCCCTGCCCGCCGAGATGCAGCAGCGAAGCTATGAACTCTGTCAGGCCGAGGCAAACGATGCGGGCGGTATCCTCGGCCGGCCGCTTGCATTCATCATCGAAGATGATCGCGGAGAGGCCGCGGAGGTTGCGCGCATCTACAAGTCGTTCACGGCAGGTCGTGCCGATATCATCATCGCGCCCTATGGCAGCGATCTGACCACAGTCGCGTCCGACATCACGGAGGAGGGCGGCTATCCGATGCTTGCGCCGGGGGCGGCAGCCGACAGACTCTGGCGCCGCGGACATCGCAACATCATCGGGGTCATCACGCCCGCGAGCCGCTACACGATCGGAGTTCTCGGGCTGGCAAACGAAGGCGGAATGACGCGCGTCGCGCTGGTCCATGCCGGCGATGCCTTCTCGAAGGAGATTGCCGAAGGAGCCCGAAAGTGGGCGCCTTTTCTCAAGTTCAATCGCTTCGTGCTGGACGAGGAGCTCCCCGCGGAAGCGCGTGACGACCAGCGCATGATCGCGCGGATCCGCGCCGCGCGCACCGAGGTCCTGGTGGTCGCCGGCTATTTTGACGAGGCGGTCCGCATGCGCCGTGCGCTGGCCGAGGCCGGATGGATGCCGCCCATCTTCTTCGCGACCGTCGGGCCGTCGCTTCCCGCCTGGCTCACCGAGCTTGGCCCGCTTGGCGACAAGGCCTTCACGACGTCGATCTGGGAACCTCCGGCGGAAGGGCAGAACAGCGCTTCCCAGGAATTCTCCGACGCCTTCGCGAAACGGTTCGGAGTGGCACCATCCTATCATGCGGCGGCGGCATATGCCGCCTGCCAGATCATGATTGTGGCGCTGCGCAAGGCCGGTTCGGTCGACCGCGACCGCTATCGCGAGGCGCTTTTCGGCATGGATGTCATGACGATCATCGGCCGCTTCCTTCCCGATCGCTCCGGCATGCAGACGAAGCGTGATGACGTGGTCGTTCAATGGATCGACGGCCGGAAGGAGATCGTCTGGCCGGATGAGCGCCGCACGGCCGAACCGGTCTTCGGCGGAGCGCAGCAATGAGGCAGAAGCCACTTCTGTCGCGACCCATGCCGCGGCGCGGTGTTCTGGCGCTCGCAGCCCTTGCGGCGGGAGGAAGCTTCCCTGGTTCCCGGGCAGCCAACCCGCTCCGCATCGGCGTGGCGCTCGGATTGACGGGCATCTATACCGCGCCGGCCCTCATGCAGAAGCGTGCCTATGAGATGTGGCGCGATGAGGTCAATGCGCGCGGCGGCATTCTCGGCCGCGCCGTCGAACTGGAGATTCGCGACGATCGGAGTGATGCGGCCCAGTCGCGCGCGATCTACACGGACTACACCTCGTCAGGCGGCATCGACCACGTCTTCGGTCCCTATTCGAGCGAGATCACGCTCCAGATCGTGCCGATCGTCACGGGCGCCGGCTTTCCCCTGCTGGCTGCCGGTGCATCCTCCGACGCAATCTGGCAGAAGGACTATCCTGGCGTTTTCGGCATGTGGACGCAGGCCAGCCGCTACTCGCAGGGCATGCTGAAGCTCGGGCATGAGGCCGGTCTCGCGACGATCGCCGTAATCAATGCCGACGATGCCTTCTCGCGCGAGTGCGCCGAGGGCACGAAGAAGTGGGCGCCCTTCCTCAAGTTCAGGATCGTGTTCGAAAGGGAGTTTCCGAAGGGCCTGTCTGACCTGTCGCACCTCATGCGGGAGGCAGGGGACCAGCGCGCCGACCTCGTCATGGTGTCCGGCCATCTGGCGGAGGCCCTGAATGCCCGCCGCGCCCTCCAGGATCTCGGTTGGATGCCACGGGCATTCTATGCGACGGTCGGGCCGGCGCTTCCGTCCTGGCCGGAGCAGCTCGGACTCGCCGGCGACACCAGCTTTTCGACATCGATCTGGGAACCGAATGCGCCCTTCCCGCGGTCACGGGAATTCGCATCAGCCTTCCGACAGCGGTATGGCGAGGATGCGAGCTACCATGCGGCCACCGCCTATGCTGCTGGCGAAGTGTTCCATGCGGCGGCGCTGACGGCCGGCACGCTGGACCGGGCGGCGGTCCGTACGGCGCTCTATACGCTCGACACCTATTCCGTCCTTGGCCGCTTCGCGGTTGACCGCACCGGGATTCAGGTCAAGCGCCTCGAGATGATCGTGCAATGGCAGGAGGGTCGGAAAAAGATCGTCTTTCCCGAGGACACCCGCACCGCGCCTGCCCTGGTCGGACCGGCCTTGTGATGAGCAGGTTCCGTCCGTCGCTGCAGCTCGTCATCCTGGGCCCCGCGCTTGGACTCATCCTGATTGGCGGGATCGTACTCTACCTGCTCGTGCTCCGGACCATCAGCAGCTATGCGGACCAGAACATCCGGAATACGCTGGACGCGCTGCTGCGCGGTGCCGTGACGATCGCCGACTCCGAAGTCGACCGGCAGAACCGGGAGGGCGACATGAACAGTCTCTCCTACCAGCTCAACACCCGCATCCGGCTGGAAGACTTCGCTCGTGAGCAGAGTGTCGGCATCATCGTTATCGCTGACGGTGTGGTCGATTTCGCTACCGGCATCTCGGAGGACGGCGCCAGGGCCATTGCTGAGCGCCCCGGTCACGACGCCGGTCCCGGCCTCTATGCCGCCTCGACTCACTTCTCGCCCTGGAACTGGGACCTTGTCGTGACCAAGGATGCAATCGACTTCCAGTCGCTCGTGGGACAGGTCAGGGCGGTCTACCTTGGCTCGACGCTCGCGCTCCTCGCTGTGGGTGCATTGGTGTTCTTCGGGCTGCGGCAGTTCCTGGTTCAGCCGATCTTCGGCATCGCCGGAGAATTTGCGATGGGCAAATCGCCGACTTATCGTGGCATTGCGGAGCTTGAACACCTGTCGAAGAGCATCGGCGACATGCTTGCCACGCTCCAGGCTCGGCAGCAGGAACAGGAGATGATCCTCAAGAGCATGTCGGATGCCATCGCTGTCTATGATGGCGAGACCCGCCTCACGGCATGGAACCCGCAATACGAGCAGCTCAACCGCTATCCGCCCGGCCTTCTCAAGCGCGGCATGCACCTCGCGGACGTGATCCGCTACAACATCGACCGCGGCGACTATGGCGTCGTTGACGCGGAGGAGCGCATTGCCAAGGCGCTGCGCCGCGCCCGCAGCCTCGATCCGCCGCGTTTCGAGGTGGAACGGGCGGACGGGACGACCCTAGAGGTTCGGCGCGCCCCCATGCCGGACGGGGGGTTCGTCACCACATATACCGACATCACGCCGCAGAAGCAGTCGGCACGGCTCGAGGCGTCCAATGAAGCCAAATCGCGCTTCCTGGAAAACATGAGCCATGACCTGCGCAAACCCATCGCCGCCGTCATCGAGGACGCGCGCGTGCTGGCCGCCGATGGCATGGACCTGCCGCCAGCCTCGCGCAGCGTGCTGCTGAGCATCGAAGGCAATGCCACGCATCTCCTGGGCATGGTGGACGAACTGCTCGAAATGGCACGGATCGAGGCGGGGCAGGTGCAGGTGAAGCTCGAGCCCGTGCCGCTGGCATCCCTGGTGGATGGTGCCCGCCGCGTCGTCGGGCGCACCGCGACAGCAAAGGGCCTTACGGTCGACACCGAGGTTGACCGGAGGCTCACCCTGGTCTCAGATCCCCGGCTGCTGACGCGCGTGGTTGTCAACCTGCTCAGCAATGCGGTTGAGTACACGGCGCGCGGCAGCGTCTCGGTCTACGCCTCGCAAGGCGATGGCAAGATCGCGCTGCACGTGACCGATACCGGTCCGGGCGTATCCCGCGCAGATCAGGAGCTGATCTTCGGAAAGTTCCAGCGGCTTCAGTCGACGGCCGGCATGACCAAACCGGGGATGGGGCTTGGCCTCGGCCTTCCCATCAGCCGGGAGTTCGCGCGGCTACTGGGGGGCGACCTGACCCTGCAGAGCGAGGTCGGTCGGGGCTCCACCTTCATTCTCACGCTTCCACTGGAGTATCAGCAGACGTCATGACCAGAAGCCCCCTCCAAATTCTGCTTGTCGATGATGACGAGACCAACATCGCGCGGCTCGAACAGGCGCTGCTGCCGCTCGAGCAGGTGATCCTGACGGCCGGCAGCGGCGGGACCGCGCTCGACGTGATGGCGCGGCAGTCCAATGCCCTGGGGTTTCCGGGCATCGTCGTCACGGATCTCAAGATGCCCGAGATGAGCGGGCTCGACTTCCTCCGCCTCGTAGTCGGTCGCGACAGCGATGTGCCGGTCATCATCGTTTCCGCCTATGGCGAGATCGCCACGGCGGTCGAAGCGATGCGCAGCGGTGCCTATGACTTCATGGAGCGCCCAGTCAGCGTCGACGACCTCCGCAGCAAGGTGAAGCGCGCCCTTGAGAAGCGTGCGCTGGTGCTCGACAACCGCGCGCTCCGCGGCGAACTGGCAAATCGCAGCGGACTGCCAATGCGGTTTATCGGCAACTCGCCCGCCATGGAGAGACTGCGCGGCGAGATTGCCAGCATTGCCATGACCGATGCGACCGTCCTCATTCACGGGCAGACCGGAACCGGCAAGGAGGTGGTGGCGCGCGCGATCCATGACCTCAGCCCCCGCAGCAAGGCGCGTTTCGTGGCGATCAACTGCGGCGCCTTGTCGGAGAACCTGATCGACAGCGAGTTGTTCGGACACGAAGCGGGCGCCTTCACCGATGCCAAGCAGCGGCGCATCGGCCTCGTCGAATATGCCAAGGGCGGCACTCTCTTTCTCGACGAGATCGAGAGCATGCCGCTGGCCCTACAGGTCAAGCTTCTGCGCATGCTGCAGGAACGCACCATTCACCGGGTAGGCGGCAATGAGGAAATCAAGGTAGACGTTCGCCTCGTCGCAGCCACCAAGACCGATCTGCTCGAGGCCGCAGGCCGCAGGGAGTTCCGCGAGGATCTCTACTTCCGGCTGGGTGTCGCGGAACTCTTCATTCCGCCGCTGAACGAGCGCCGCGAGGATATACCGCTTCTATTTACGCATTTCCTGCAGGACTTCGCCCACAGCTATGGCCGCGACGCGCCGCGCCTCGCACGCGAAGACCTCGAGCGTCTCATGGCTCACAACTGGCGCGGCAATGTGCGCGAGTTGCGGAATTTCGCCGAGCGTCATGTTCTGGGCCTTGGCGGCAAGCTTGACGGCGATGGCTTGAAGCGCCGGCCCTTGCCGGAACAGATGGACACTGTGGAGGCCGCCTTCATCCAGACTGCCCTGGCCGAGAGCCGCGGCAACGTCCAGGCTGCCGCCGATGCGCTTGGCGTGCCGCGCCGCACGCTGAGCGAGAAGATGCAGCGTCTCGGACTCGCACGGAAATCCTTCGAGTAAGCGCGTCCGGCGTCAACTGGCTCTTCGGCGCGCTGTGGGCCAGCGATGCATTGTCGATCAGACCCGGTCTGGATCGTGGGACGCCTGTAACCGGCGGATTTCCGCCGGGCCGTTGGGCCTATCGGGCGGCCTGCCGCTTAGCCATTCCGGCAGCTTCGAAAAGTCATCGTCAAAACAATCGGATGCCGCCATTTGGGCGGATCGCCGCCTGGCATCGCCGTTGCAATGAGGAGATGGCAACCCGGAAGGAGATCATCGCCATGCAGCTCTTCATGCGCAGCTGGAACGTGCTTCGCGGCCTTGTCGGCCGACTCGTGTCGAACATGGAACGCCGTCATCCGGAAGCTCTTCTCGAACGCGAGCGCGAGCGCTTCCGGGCGTCGATCGCGCAATTCAACGAAGGCCTCGTGATGCATGCAACGCTGTCCGAGCGGCTCAAGTCGCAGATCGACTCCGGCGCTGCCCGGGCAAGGCAGATTCAGGACAGGCTCCGTGCGACGTTGAGGTCCGGCAACGAGACGGCGGCCGGTCGGCTCGCGCTCGAACTGAAGGCGGTGGAACAGGCGGTAGCCTCCGATCGTAGCAAGTTTGCATCGGCTGAGGCCGCCTATCGGCAGCTTGTTGAAGCACGCGACGCCGCGGTTGCCGAAACCCGCGGCCGGCTCGAGGAACTGCGCTTCCAGATCGGCGATCTCAAGGTCAATCGCGCGGTCGCGGATCTCGAAACCATGGCCGCCGCCATGGTCGGGCGCATCAATGATCCGGGTGACGGGCTCAACAGGCTGCAGGAGATGGTCGGCGAGGAGAACGAGAAGGCCCGTGCCCGGCGCCGGGTCACGTCGCAAGCCGCAGGGGAGGATGACGTTTCGATCCGCGCGGCCGAGCGCCAAATGCTGGAGGCCGAGGCACTCGCGGAATTCAAGGCCGGCGAAGTTGGCGGCGCGCGCCTGGCACTTCCCGATTTCACAAATGAGCCGCATCCCGATCCGCGCAAGCGGATCAAACATTGACAGGAGACGGTCGCATGACACGCACACGCCGCATGTTGCTCTTCATCATCATGGTCACCGTCCTGGCGATCGGCGCCATGGCCGTCATCAAGTATGCAGGTCTCGCAGGACTTTTCCCCAGCCAGGTCAAGGCAATCATCGCCGAGGCGCCGGTCACGGTGACGGTCTCCTCGTCGGTCACCAAGCAACGTTGGATGGAGGAGATGGCCAGTCGCTTCGCGCAAGGTGGTGCCCGCACAAGCGCGGGCCGGCCGATCGAAATCACCGTCAAGGGCGTTCTGTCGGGCGATTCCATGGATCGCATTCTGTCGGGCGATGACCAGCCGGTCGCCTGGAGTCCGGGGGAGTCTTCGTGGGTTGCGCAGCTCGATGCGCGATGGAGGACGTCGCATGGCGCGCCGATCTCGTCGGCAGCCTGCAAGCCCACCGTCTACACGCCCAGCGGAATCGCGATGTGGCGGCCGATGGCGGAGGCCCTCGGCTGGCCGGGAAAGCCGGTCAGCTGGAAATCCATCATCGCGCTGGCGTCGGATCCGCAGGGCTGGGGCCGCTATGGGCACCCCGAATGGGGCCAGTTGAAGCTCGGCTATACCCACCCGCAATACTCAAGCGCCGGCCTGCTCTTTCTGGCGTCGGTCATCTACGGGCAGATCGGAAAGACCGAGGGCCTCACGCCGCAGGATGTCTATTCGCACCCCGTCGAGGAGGCCCTTTCGGCAATGGCGCGCAACACGTCAAAGTATGGAATGGTGACGACCAACCTGCTGGACATGATGGCCCGGCAGGGACCGGACTTTCTCCATGTCATTGCCGGGTTCGAGGAAGGTGTGGTGCGCTTCAATCTGGATCGCCAGGCCGAGCTGCGCTTTCCGCTTGCCTTCGTCTTTCCGTCCGAAGGGACCTTCTGGAGCGATCATCCCTATTGCATACTCGATGGAGCGCCCTGGGTGACGCCGGAGAAGGCCGAAGCCGCAGGTCTTTTCGGCAGCTATCTGCGTGACAGCGAGCAACAGGCGGCGGCGGGCGATTTCCTCCTGCGTCCGCTCGACGCGACGCGCGGGAGCGGTTCGCACCTCACGCTGGCCAACGGGACAGACCCTGCGCCGCGGCCCGAGACGATCAAGCCCTTCGAGGTTCCCGGAGCCGAGGCAGCCGGCGCCATCATCGACCAGTTTCTCGCGACCAAGCGCAAGGCTCGCGTGCTGCTTGTGTTGGACGTCTCAAGCAGCATGAACGGAGCGCCGATCCGCGCGGCCACCGAGGCCACGGCACGCTTTCTCAAGCGGCTCGATCCGCGCGACGAGGTGGCGCTCATGGTCTTCAACGACGGAATCCGGCTGGTCTCGGATTTCGCGCCGGCCGCGGGCGGTGCTGAAGGGCTGTCGCAGCGCGTGCTTCAGCTGGTGTCTGGCGGCGGCACCAATCTGAATGGTGCTGTCTGCGCCGCCACCGAGGCCATGGCGAAGGCGCGCAAGTTGGCGTCGGGCGAGGGGCGGCTGAACGGCATCGTCTTGCTGTCCGACGGGGCCGACACCGCGGGTGCCATCTCGGAAACTCGCATGCTGCAGACCTGCCTGCCGCGTTCGGCCGAAGCGGATGGCACCAAGATCCTTGCCATCGCCTTCGGTGACGGCGCCGACCGTGAGGCTCTGAACCGTATCGCGCATCAGACCGGTGGCGCCGTCTTTGCGGCCGATCCCGGAACGATCGACCAGACCTATCTGCGCATCTCGGCCGAGCAGTGACATGATCGGGTCCTCACGGCCAAGGCGGATCGGTCCTGACGTCGCGCGCCGCCGCCTGCTGGCCATCACCCTGCAGAGCACGGAGGTCATCGTCGCGGCAGCCTTCTTCGCGGTAGTGACGGTCTTCCTGCTGCTCTTTGGCGACGGACTTGGGGTTCCCGGCTGGACCGCGCCCATGGCCGCCTCTGCAGGCCTTGTGGCGGTCTCCGCGCTGGTCATCACCTCCCTGCACGATCCCGATCATGTCGCGCGTATCGCAAGGCGGAGGCTGGAGGATGACATGCGCGTCGCCGAGATTGCCGTTCCGGAGATCCGGGCGCTCATGCAGCAGCTGATCTCCCATCGCGCCGCCATGGAGTCGCAGCGCTTTGCGGCGAGGGCCCATGCCGGCACAGTGGAGGGCGTCACCCGGGCGGCGGATCGCTGGCTCGCAGGCCTCGCG
>JBGSNJ010000033.1:0-2584 GCA_041739715.1 Aestuariivirga sp. | reverse complement strand
CTCCCTGGCGCGCTGAGCAGAGAACAGACGGTCGATCAATGGTTCAAAGAAAACGCAAAGACCTCGTGAGCTTCGTCATCCCCGTTTACAACGAGGAGGACGTGCTGCCGCAGCTCTTTGAGCGCATGGACGCGTTGTTGGGCCGGCTGGACGCCGACAGCGAAGTCATCCTGGTCAATGATGGAAGCGCAGACCGGTCGCTCCAGATGATTCGCGCCAAGGCGGCCGATCCCCATTACCATGTCGTCGACCTGTCGCGGAATTTCGGGCACCAGATCGCAATCACCGCCGGCATCGACCGGGCCAGGGGCGATGCCATCATCATCATGGATGCCGATCTTCAGGATCCGCCCGAAGTTGCAATCGATTTGGTTCGCGCCTGGCGCGAAGGGGCCGAGGTCGTCGCGGCACGGCGCCGGCGGCGCGCGGGCGAGACCTGGTTCAAGCGCGCCAGCGCAAAGATGTTCTACCGGCTAATGTCGCGCCTGTCGCCGGTACGGTTTCCCCAGGACGTGGGTGATTTCCGCCTGATTGACCGCAAGGTGGCCGATGCCCTGCGCTCGATGAACGAACGGAACCGTTATTTCCGCGGCATGGTGTCGTGGGTCGGCTTCCGCCAGGCCGAAGTGCTCTATGACCGCCAGGAGCGGGCGGCAGGAACGTCCAAATATTCGCTCCGTGCGATGGTCATGCTCGCCAGCAACGGAATTCTCGGCTTCTCGGAAGTTCCGCTGCGCATGGCGCTGTGGTTCGGACTCGGCGTCTCGATGGTCTCGTTCATCGCGGTGATCTGGGTCCTGATGGGCGCGCTGCTCGGCGGCGAGATGGCCTCGGGCTGGGCCTCCACAATGATCATGCTTTCCTTCCTCTCGGGCGTGCAGCTCCTGACGGTCGGAGTCGTGGGGCTCTATGTCGGGCGTATCTACAATGAAGTGAAGGGCCGGCCGCTCTACTTTGTGAATCCCGAACCCGAGATGGACATCGTGACAGAGCTGAGGCGCCAGCCGTCCGCTGCCGAGTGACGCGCCGAAAGGAAATGTGAAGCCGTGCAGGTCGTCTTACTTTGTGGAGGTCTGGGCACCCGGTTTCCGGAGGAAACCGAAGTCAAGCCCAAGCCCATGATCGAGATCGGCCACAAGCCGATCCTCTGGCACATCATGCGGATCTATAGCCACTTCGGGCACGACCAGTTCGTGCTCTGTACGGGCTACAAGGGCAATGTCATTAAGGAATATTTCCTGAACTATCATCACTTCAGCAAGGATCTGGAGATTGATCTGGTCAATGCGTCCGTCACCACGCTGGGCAACAGCGACGACGTGCTGCCCTGGAAGATCCGCATCCAGGATACCGGAATCGACACCCAGACCGGCGCACGGCTGAAGCAGGCGATGCGCTATGTGGACGACGACATCTTCCTCGCGACCTATGGCGACGGCGTCGCCAATGTCGACATCAACAAGCTGGTTGCCCACCACAAGGCCTCGGGCAAGCTGGCCACGGTCACCGCGGTGCGGCCGTCCTCCCGCTTCGGCGAGCTGGGACTGAAGGATGACGTGGTGACGTCATTCCAGGAGAAGCCGCAGACCGGGCAGGGCTGGATCAACGGCGGCTTCTTCGTCTTCTCGAAGTCCATCTTCCAGTCTCTTCCTGACGATCCGAAAATCACCCTCGAGGAAGGCGTGCTGCGCGACCTGAGCAAGGCGCGCGAACTGGGCGTCTATCGCCACGACGGCTTCTGGCAATGCATGGACACGCTGCGCGAGAAGAAGCTGCTGGAAAGCTACTGGCAATCGGGCAATGTCCCCTGGATGCTGTGGGGATGACGGGCGAGTGGTGGAGCGGCCGCAGGGTCTTTCTGACCGGCCACACGGGGTTCATGGGTGGCTGGCTGGCCAGCTATCTCCTGTCGCGCGGTGCCCGGGTCTTCGGCTATGCGCTGGAACCGCCAACCGAGCCGTCCTTCTTCACGGCCACCCGGCTGGCCGAGCGCTTGGCCTCTTCCGTCATCGCCGACATCCGCAATGTCCCTGAACTCACCGCCGCGATGCGCGCGGCGCGGCCGGAGGTGATCTTTCATCTTGCGGCCCAGCCCCTGGTGTTGCCGGCCCATGAGGATCCGCGCGCCACCTTCGACATCAATGTCATGGGTACGCTCAACCTCCTCGAGGCCGCGCGCGGCCAGAGCGATCTCAAGGCCGTTCTGATGGTCACCACCGACAAGGTCTATCTCAATCAGAACTGGCACTGGCCCTATCGCGAGAACGATCCGCTGGGCGGGCGCGAGCCCTACAGTGCGAGCAAGGCCGCCAGCGAAATGGTGATCTCCGCCTATGCCCACAGTTACTTCAACCATGTCGGCGTGGCAGCCTTGCGGGTCGGCAATATCATCGGCGGCGGCGATTGGGCGAGGCACCGGCTCATCCCCGATGCCGTGCGTTGCTTCTCGGCCGGAGCACCGCTGATCCTGCGCCATCCGCAGGCTACGCGTCCCTGGCAGCATGTGCTCGATCCGCTGCCGGGATATCTGGCGCTGGCGGAAGCCCTGGTGCGCGAGCCTGGCAGCCATGGCGGCGGCTGGAAC
>JBGSNJ010000024.1:0-2855 GCA_041739715.1 Aestuariivirga sp. | reverse complement strand
GCCGGCCTCCGCGCAGTCGCTGCCGGGCATGGCCAGCGCGGTCGCAGATCTGCTTCGCAAACTCGGGCTCATGCCGTTCCGCGGCGTCGGGCATTCAGCCGGCGCGGCGGTCCTGGTGCGCATGACCGTGCGCAAGATGATCGCGCCGGACGACATCGTCAGCTTCAATGGCGCCTTCTTCCCGGTGAGCGGGGTGGCCGGGCATTTCTTCACGCCGCTGGCAAAGGCCGCGGCGGCCACCAGCTTCATGCCGAAGCTCTTTGCCTCGATGGCCGACCAGAAGGCAGTCGAGCGCCTGCTCAAGGACACCGGCTCGAAGATCGACGCACGCGGCCTCGACCTTTACCGGCGGCTCTTCGCGAACCAGGGCCACGTCGCCGGCACCTTGCGGATGATGGCGGCCTGGGACCTGCACTGGACCGAACAGGATCTGCGCAACCTCACCTGCCGCCTCTATCTCGTGCGCGGCGCAGCCGACCGTACCATCTCGCCACGCGACAGCGACCGGGCCGCAAGGCTCTGCCCGACCGCCAGCGTCATCACCTTGGCAAACCTCGGACATCTGGCTCACGAGGAGAATCCCGGCCTGGCGGCGGAGATCATTGCCGACCCGGAAGGCTACCTCTTGCGCAATTCGAATTGACACGGTCTAATGACAGGACATGTTTACAGATACTGACCAAGCCTCGGACCGAAGGCCCCATGCGGCCGTCATCGGCAGTGGTCTGGGCGGGCTGGCCGCCGCCATCCGGCTTGGCGCCAAGGGCTATCGCGTCACGGTGTTCGAAAAGCTCGAACAGCCCGGCGGGCGCGCCGGTGTGTTCCGGCAGGATGGCTTCACCTTCGATGCCGGCCCCACCATCATCACCGCGCCGTTCCTTCTCGAGGAACTGTGGTCGCTCGCGGGATGCAAGCTCGCCGACGATGTGGAACTGCGCGCGCTCGATCCTTTCTATGCGATCCGCTTCGACGACGGCTCGGTCTTCACCTGCTGCGGCGATCCCGTGCGGATGCGCGCCGAGGTGGGCCGGCTGTCTCCCGGTGACGTGGCGGGCTACGACCGATTCATGGCAGAGAGCGAAGCGATCTACCGGATCGGCTTCGAACAGCTTGGCCATGTGCCCTTCGGCTCGCCGATGGACATGCTGCGCATCCTGCCGGACCTGATGAAGCTGGGCGCCTGGCGCACCGTGCACCAGCATGTGGCCGCGCGCGTGAAGGATCCGCGCATCCGCATGGCGCTGAGCTTCCATCCCCTCTTCATCGGCGGCAACCCGTTCAGGGTCACCGCCATCTACAGCATGATCGCCTATCTCGAGCGCGAGTTCGGCGTGCATGCCGCGATGGGCGGAACCAACCGCATCGTGAGCGGCATGGCGAATCTGATCCGCGGCCAGGGCGGAACCCTGCGCTGCAATGCCGAGGTGGACGAGATCACCTGCTCCGGCCGCCAGGCCACCGGCGTGCGCCTCGCTGGTGGCGAGGTGGTTCCAGCCGACATCGTGGTGTCCAATGCCGATACGGCGCAGACCTATCGCAGACTGCTCAAGTCCACGCCGCGCAAGCGCTGGACCGACCGCCGCATGGCAAAGGCCCGTCATTCCATGAGCCTTTTCGTTTGGTATTTCGGCACCAACAAGACATTTCCCGGCGTGCGGCACCATACAATCCTCATGGGGCCACGCTACCGCGAACTGCTGCATGACATCTTCGAGCGCAAGCATCTGGCGGAAGACTTCAGCCTCTATCTCCACCGGCCTACCGCGACCGACCCCACCCTGGCGCCAGAGGGCTGCGACAGCTTCTACGTGCTGTCGCCCGTACCGCATCAGGACTCCGGCATCGACTGGACGAGGAAGGCCGAATCCTACCGTCGCGCCATCGCGCGCAAGCTGGACGAGACCGAGCTTCCCGGCTTCGAGAAGCACATCGTGACCGAGCGGTTGATAACGCCGATCGATTTCGAGATGCGGCTGTCGTCCTACAAGGGTGCGGCCTTCGGGCTGGAGCCGGTCTTGCTGCAAAGCGCATGGTTCCGGCCCAACAACAGGAGCGAAGACATCGACAATCTCTTCATCGTCGGTGCCAGCACGCATCCGGGCGCCGGCATTCCCGGCGTCATCTCCTCAGCGCGTATTCTCGACATGGTGGTGCCCGATGCAGCCCGCTTCGCCTGACCCGATGATCGTCACGCCGGCTGACATGGCGGCCTGCCGCCAGATGATCCGCGACGGCTCCAAGACCTTCTTCATGGCCTCGCTTCTTCTTCCCGATCGCGTGCGTGAGCCGGCGCGCTCGCTCTATGCTTTCTGCCGCGTGGCCGATGACGCGGTCGACCAGTCGCATGACAGCCGCGCCGCCGTCGCCCTGCTCCACCAGCGGCTCGACGCAATCTATCGCGGTCAGCCCATGGCCCATGCGGCAGACCGTGCCTTCGCCGATGTCGCCCGCCGTCACTCCATTCCCCGCGCCATACCCGAGGCACTGATCGAGGGCTTTGCATGGGATGCCGAGGGCCGCCGCTACGACAGCCTGTCCGATGTCGTCGCCTATGCGGTACGCGTGGCCGGCACGGTGGGCGTCATGATGTCGATCATCATGGAGGCCCGCGAAGAAGCAGCGATCGCCAGGGCCTGCGACCTGGGCGTGGCGATGCAACTCACCAACATCGCCCGCGACGTCGGCGAAGATGCCCGCAATGGCCGGCTTTACATTCCGCGCAGCTGGTTTGCCGACGCAGGCATGGATGCCGATGCCTTCGTGGCGCGTCCGCAGCATGATCCGCAACTGGCCGCCATGATCTCGCGCCTGCTGGGCGAAGCCGACCGGCTCTACGATCGCGCCACCGCCGGCAT
>JBGSNJ010000437.1:0-6173 GCA_041739715.1 Aestuariivirga sp. | reverse complement strand
CTGGCGCAGCCGGGCCAGCGGACGCAGCCCGACGCTGACCTGAATCCAGGCGCCCAGCACCAGCAGCGCGCCGATCAGAAGGAAGGACAGGATCAGCTGATCGCGCAGCTGCCCCAGCGGACGGTCAAGCTCGTCCTGGTGGGCGGCGATGACGAAGAGCAACTCCTTGGGCGCCGTCTCGCCAACCGAGACGCTGCGGCTGGCCACGATCAGGGGCTCGCCCTCCGGGCCGACCGGGTTTGCCGGATCGATGTCCGAGTCCCACAGGGACCGCGACCGCAATGGCTCCGGTGTCGTGACGCCTGCGGCCGCCGCCTCGGAGATCCGCCAGTAGCGGCCGCCGTAGGGCTCGTTGTAGCGGGTATTGCCGAGTTCTCGCGCAAGGCCGAGCTTGCCATCGGGAGCGACCTCGATGGCACCCACCAGCTGAAGCAGGTCGCCTTCAAGCTCGGCCGTGATGCGGTCGCGGATCTGCTGTTCGAAGAGGCGCACCAGTGCCAGGCCCGTCAGTGTCAGAGCCAGCGAAATCGACAGAACCGCCGCAAGGAGCAATCGGAGGCGGAGCGAGCCTGTGGTCATGCCCCTCCATCTACCACGATGTAACCGAAGCCGCGCCGGGTTTCGATCACATCGGCCTTCAGCTTGCGCCGCAGGCGGCCGATCAGGGCCTCGATGGCATTGGAGTCGCGCTCGCTGTCGTGGGAGTAGAGATTGTCGCTCAGTTCCGCTTGCGAGACAACACGGCCGCGATGATGGAAGAGCACGTTCAGCAGGCGGAATTCCAACGGAGTCAGCGAAACCGGCACGCCGTTCACCGTGACCTGACGGGTGCGCGGATCGAGATTGACCGGTCCGACGGTGACAGCCGGCTCGGCCCGGCCCGAAGCACGCCGCAGCACGGCGCGCAGCCGGGCCATGAGTTCCTCCATGCGGAAGGGCTTGGGCAGGTAGTCATCGGCACCGGCATCGATACCATCGACGCGTTCGTCCCAGGCGCCGCGTGCTGTCAGCACCAAAACGGGAGTCGTCACGCCTTCCTTGCGCCAGCGCTTGAGAATGGTCAGCCCATCGAGCCGGGGCAAGCCGAGATCGAGAATGATGGCGGCATAGGCCTCGGTGCCGCCCTGGAACCATGCGTCCTCACCATCGCCGACAATCTCCGGCACGTAGCCGCCGCCGCTGACCGCCTCCGCGATATCGTTTGCAATTCGCTGTTCGTCTTCCACGATGAGAATGCGCATCAGAGTTTCCGCACTGATGTGATCTTCCGGGTCTTGGCATTGACCTTGATCTCGATCAGTCGGTTGGCACTGTCCAGCATGCGGATGCGATAGGCCAGGCGGCTGCCGGAACCAGTCAGGCGGATGTTGACGATCTTGCCGCGATGGGACTTGCGCACGACGTCCAGGATGTCGCGCAGCGGCGCGGCCTCGCCTCCGCGAACGGCCGCACGGATCCTGTCATCATCATCGTCATCGTCGCTCTGACCAGAACCGCTGCGGCCGCTGCCGCTGTCGTCGTCGCTGTCATCGTCGCTGTCACTGTCGCCGTCATCGCCCCCGCCACTGCCGCTGTTGCCGCCACCACTGCTGCCGCTACCGCTGTTGTCGCTATCGCTGTCATCATCATCTTTTGCGGCAGCAGGCCGCACGGCCGCGCCGAAGATTGCAGCAGCGAGCAGGACCAGCGCATTCCGGCGCGTAATGGGGATGCCGACGTCAAACACCTACGCAACTCTCAGCCGACCGCAGGGACGATACCCTGCCGACGGATCGAATTGTACTAGATTCCGGAAGATGAGAGGCACGTGAACGTGCCTGTCAGCGATTTGTCAGCGGGGCGAAAGCACCATGACGATCTGGCGGCCTTCGAAGCGCGGTTCGGATTCGACCTTGGCGATTTCGGCCGTATCCGACTTGACCCGGTTGAGAAGCTTCTGGCCCAGTTCCTGGTGCGCCATTTCACGGCCGCGGAAGCGCAGGGTGATCTTGACCTTGTCGCCTTCCTCGAAGAAGCGGCGAATGGCGCGCATCTTCACGTCGTAGTCGTGATCGTCGATCATCGGGCGCATCTTGATCTCTTTGATCTCGATGATCTTCTGCTTCTTGCGGGCCTCGGCCGCACGCTTCTGTTCCTGAAACTTGAACTTCCCGTAGTCGAGGATCTTGGCGACTGGCGGCTTGGCATCGGGAGAAACTTCGACCAGGTCGAGATTGGCCTCCTCAGCCATTGCAAGCGCCTGGCGGGTCGGCACCACGCCGAGGTTCTCTCCATCTGCTCCGATGAGGCGGACCTCGCGGGATTCGATGCGGAAATTGATCCTGTGTCCTTCTTCCTTCTGCGGGGGGGCGGCTCCGCGGCTCAGTGGCCTCCTGGGGGGTATGCTCAAGTGGTCGATCGCTCCTGTCATCGGACGGCCCGAATCCTCTCGGCCGGTCCTGGTTTGGTTGCGCCAGCTATAGACATTGTAGGACGCCCGGCGTCAAGCGCCCAGAATTTCGCGATAACTCGAAACGGGGCCGGCCGGCTTCGCATGCCAGAGGGCCCGGCCGATGGCGCGGGCCAGGGTGCGGGACGCCATGGCCCCGAGACCGGCAAGGGCCAGGGCGCGGTTCTCGGGAAGAACGGTGAGGCCCGTGGCAGCCGCGAAGACGGTGTCGCCATCGAAGGGCGTATGCGCCGGCCGGATGGAGATGCCGAAGCCGTCGGCCGCCATGATGGCAAGGCGCTTGGCTTCCGACTTGGTCAGGTCGGCGTCGGTGGCGACGATGGCGATGGTGGTATTGGCGCCGGGCCTGGCCGCTTCCGGCGACATCTCGACCTTGGTCCCGGCCAGCCTGGCGAGCGGGCGGCCGCAATCCGGTCCCATCTCGTCGCCGAGCGCGTGATCGTAGGCCCAGAGGCGGCCGCTGCGCGGATTGACGCAGGACCCGACACTGTTGACCGCCACCACCGCACCCACCGTGAAAGCGCCATTGGTGCTGGACGCGCTGCCCAAGCCACCCTTGATCGCGCCGGCAATGGCACCAAGTCCGGCGCCGGCATTGCCAAGGTCGAAGTCCAGGCCGGCCGCTTCGAAGGCGATCCGTCCCAGCTGGCGGTAGGGCGGTTCCTCGCCCCAGGACTTGCTGCCGCCATTCATGAGATCGAAGAGTACCGCAGAAGGCACCACCGGACAGGGCCAGGCCTGATCGCCGAAGCGGAACCCGCGGCCCTGATGGGCCAGCAAGGTCGTGACGGCAGAGGCCGCATCGAGTCCGAAGACCGATCCGCCGGACAGAACGATCGCGTGGGCCTCCTCGACCAGATTCTCGGGTTCCAGCGCACCGGTTTCCCGCCCGCCCGGCGCGCCGCCGCGAATGTCGGCGGCCACGGTGAGGACCCGATCCGGGACCAGCACCGTCACGCCCGAAAGCCCTGCGGGATCGCCGGCATTGCCGATGCGGATCCCGGCGACATCCGTGATGAGATTGCGTGGCCCCGGCCTTTCGCCTGATGAGATGTCGCTCATGCCTCACCCGTTCCATAGCGGCGTTCACCCCTGCGCCCAGGATGAATCTCCGTCGCCGCATCCGGCACGGTCACGAGGAAACTGGTGCCGTCGCTGCCGGTGCGCTGGAGGCGCAACTCGCCGCCATGAGCGCGGATCAGCTCCATTGAGATGGCCAGCCCCAGACCCGTGCCGCCGGCCCGCGCGGCGCTCTGGAAGGCCTCGAAGAGTTTCGGCCGGATCCGCTCGGGAATGCCGGGGCCATTGTCGGTGATCTCGATGCAGGCCACCGAGCCCTGCCGCCATGACCGGATGATGACGCGCCCTTCCTCCGGCGGCGTCAGTTGCTCCTGGTTGCTCTCAATGGCCTGGATGGCGTTGCGCATGATGTTGGTGAGAACGCGGGAGAGCTGTTCGCGGTCCGCGTCGACAAGGATTCCCGCCGGCACATGATTGTACAGCACGATTCGGCTGGACGCCTGGACGACGGCGGCATCGATGACGTCGTCGGCAAGGTCGCGCAGCATCAGCTTCTCGCGCAGGGGCGGCCGCTCCTGTGCCCGGCCGAACTTCAAGGTCTGACTGAGGAAGTCGATGGCGCGGTCAAGATTGGCGATGAGCTTCGGGGCGAAGCGCTGCACCGTTGGATCCGGCAGTGTCGAAAGCCGGTCGGAGATGAGATGGGCGGAGGACAGCATGTTGCGCAAGTCATGATTCACCTTTGAGGCCGCCAGGCCCAGCGCAGCCAGGCGGCTCTTCTGCTGGAGCATCGACGAGAGCTCCGACTGCATGGCATTGAGCTCCTGCTCGGCAAGCCCGATCTCGTCGCGCCGTCCGCTCGGCACGATGATGCGCGACAGATCTTCGGGATCGCTGCGGAAGGCCATCATGTTGCGGGTCAGCCGCTGCATCGGCCGCACCAGCACCACGTTGAGCGCCGCGAAGACAAGGCCCGCGACGATCAGCGACAGCACCACCGAGAGGACGAGGATGTTGAAGCCATAGCGCAGCATGGCCTCCTGCAGCGGCTCTTCCTTGAGGGCGATCTCGATCAGTTCGCCCGACATGTTGGGCGGGCGGTCGACGACGCCGATGACCCGCGTGCCGGAACCGAACATGGCACCGAACGCATCTGCGATCGCGGTGGTCCAGGGAACCGCGCGGAGATCATAGCTTGCATCGATCATGTGATCCCCCTCGCTGCGCAGGATCAGGCGCCGCTTGCCCTCCTTGGTCAGCGACACCACCAGAACGCCCGCCCCCGAAAGAATCTCGCTGCGCAGATCGCTCGACAGGATGCGGTCCGGCGCCGCCTCGACGGCCAGCGCGGCAATCTCGGCCTGCGCGACCCGGCCCTTGAGCCACTGGATGCGGAAGTTTGCAATCGATGGCAGGAAGATCAGCACTTCCCCCAGCATGACGAAGACAATGGTCAGGGCCAGCACCTTGCCGGATAGTCCCCGCAAGGGGCCCGGTGCTTCAGTCCTTGATTCGTTAGCCGTGTCACTCATCGTAATGCAGTATAGGCCTATTCTACCTGGCTTCACCCCCCGGCTGCAGTCTTCCTGAATCGCCGGAGCAGGACGGGAATGAGAGCCACCAGACCCATGACAGCGAAGGCCAGCAAGAGTTCGCGCGTCACCAGGGCGGAGGAGTCGAAAGACAGACTGCAATTGGCTGTGCCTTTGGCTGCCACGCAGGCGTCATGGGCCTGGCGCTGCGCCGTGAGCACGCTGCCGAGGCCTGTCCCCAGATAGGCAAAAGCGATCGCACCGGGAATGATGCCAAGGACCGTGGCCGCCACGAAGGTCGCAAGCCTCACATTGCACAGGCCGGCCACCGCATTGACCACGAAAAAGGGGAAGGCGGGCACCAGCCGGAGAAACAGGAGATAATTGAAGGCGTCATCGGCAAAGCCGCGCGACAGCTTCTGGACCATGGGCCCGGCCCGTTCCGCAAGTACCGCACCGAAGGATGTCTTCACCGCCGCAAAGACGACGACGGCGCCGAGCGTCGCGGCAACCACGGTGACCGGAGCGCTCAGCATCCAGCCGAACAGAAAGCCCCCCGTGATGCTCATGACCGCCGCGCCGGGCAGCGACAGGGCCACAACCGCAACATAGACCGCCATGTAGATCAGCACCGAAAGGATCAGGTGACGGGCGACGAAGTCCTGGATCTGCAGCTCATGCGCCGCAAAGGACTCGAAACTGAGATAGCGCTGCAACCCGGCGAGATAAAAGGCCAGAAGCGCACCGCCCAGGATCATGACGGGAAGCCAGCGCTTCAGCCGCGCGCGTGCGGATTTGGCGGTGCTTGCGCTGAAATGGACCATGCCGCTTCATGCGCCAGTTTGCCGTCCCGCGGTAGGGGGCCTCACCGGCTCGTGACACATGTTCAAGCCGCGTGCGTCACCGGGCGTCAGCGACGGCACGGTGCGTTGACTTTCCGGGGCTTTTCACCCTATATGCCCGGCGCAATTCCTGAAGCGGCAGCAATTCGTCTCAGGGCGTGCCTGGCGGGTCCCCGCGATCCCGGGACATGTTGTTGAAATCATTGGCCCTGAGCCATTTACGGAGTTCTCACTGTGAAGCGCACTTACCAGCCGTCCAAACTCGTCCGCAAGCGCCGTCACGGCTTCCGGGCCCGGATGGCGACCGTCGGCGGCCGCAATGTCCTGGCC
>JBGSNJ010000422.1:0-9282 GCA_041739715.1 Aestuariivirga sp. | reverse complement strand
GCGGCCGAAGCCGACGAGCAGCAGCGCCTTGCCGTCGAGCTCGATGGTTTCGAACCGGTTGCGGATGTTCCAGCCGCCCTCGCGAGTGGCCCGGTCATGGGCGATCGTGCGGCGGGCGGCCGCCAGCATGAGCATCAGGGTGTGCTCCGCCACAGCACGGGAATTGACGTCGCCCACAACGGCGAGCGGAATCCCGCGAGCAGTCAGCGCTTTCTCGTCCACGGCGTCGTAGCCCACGCCATGGCGCGAGACGATCTTCAGTTTCGGCGCCGCAGCGATAACCGCGGCCGGCATGGGCTGGGTGCGGATCAGGATGGCGTCGGCCTCGGCCACGAAGGGCGCGTAGGACTCGGTCGAGATCTCGTTGACCAGTTGCAGCGTGACGCCCGGCGCCGCGCGAAGAAGCTTCAGTCCATCGTCATGGATCGGGCCGGCCAGCAGGACATGCGGCATGTCAGTAACCGCTCGCAGGCTTTGCCGCTTCCGCCTGTTCGCCGATGGCCTTGCGGGCCGCCGCCACGCTGGCCTGGGCCGCGCCCGCCAGCAGCCGCACGTCGTTGGAGATGGTCACGAGATCGAAACCCCAGCCGACGGCCCGCGCCGCATAGGCGGCAGAGCCGGTATGGATCCCGGCCCGGATGCCGGCGGCATGAGTACGCGCCAGCACATGGCGGATGGCCTCGATCATCTCGGGCTCCTCGCGGTCGAAGCCGGTGGGATACTTGCGGCCGGTGAGGCCAAGGGTGAGATCGGCCGGGCCGATATAGACGCCGTCGAGGCCGGGCGTGGTGACGATCTCGTCGAGGTTCTTCATAGCTTCCGCCGTTTCGATCATGGCAAAGGCCAGGATCTCGTCATCAGCCTTCTGGCCATAGTCGGCACCGGCGGCGAAGATCGCCCGCGTCGGTCCGAAGCTGCGCTGGCCCTGCGGCGGGTAGTGCATGTAGGAGATCAGCCGCTCGGCCTCGGCGCGGCTGTTGATCATCGGGCAGATGATGCCGTAGGCGCCGGCGTCCAGCGCCTTCATGATGTCGCCGGGATCAAGCCAGGGCACGCGCACCATGGGCGTGACACCGCTCGCCCGCATGGCCTGAAGCATGGCGGTGGCGGCATCGTAGCCGACCAGCCCGTGCTGCAGGTCGATGGTGAGCGAATCATAGCCCTGGGCCGACATGATCTCGGCCACGAAGGCGGAGGAGGTGGAAAGCCAGCCATTGATGACGGGCTTACCTTCGGTCCAGCGGAGGCGGACGCCGTTCGGGATCATGCGAAACTCCAGTTCATGTCTTCGCAGGAGGATGGGTCCGGCGATGAATCCCTGTCAAGGCGAAGAGAGACATGGGCGGATGACGCTTTGCCTGATGACGCAGCCCCCGATTTTTGCTGCAGTGTGGCTTGCTGCCGAACCCGTTCTGCAATAAACGTTCCATCAATGGCATAGAATACGCCAAACATTCTATCTCATCTGGGAGAGACCACAATGTCGACCGTTCGCCTGACGATGGCTCAAGCGCTGGTGCGCTACCTGTGCAACCAATTCACCGTGGTGGATGGCGAGAAAGTTCCCCTCTTTCCGGGGGTCTTCGCGATCTTCGGGCACGGCAACGTCACCTGCCTCTCTGAGGCGCTCGAGGCGGTGAAGGACGTGCTGCCCACCTGGCGTGGCCAGAACGAGCAGTCCATGGCGCTGGCCGCCATCGGCTTCACCAAGGCCAAGCGCCGCCGCCAGATCATGGTGGCCACCTCATCAATCGGCCCGGGCGCCATGAACATGATGACGGCGGCCGGCGTCGCCCATTCCAACCGCCTGCCGATTCTCATCCTCGCCGGCGACACCTTCGTGAACCGCCGGCCCGATCCGATGATGCAGCAGGTCGAGCACTATGGCGATCCCACCGTCAACGTGAATGACGCCTTCAAGGCGGTGACGCGCTACTGGGACCGCATCGTGCATCCCGAGCAGATCATCTCCTCGCTGCCGCAGGCCGTGGCTTGCCTGCTCGATCCTGCCGATTGCGGCCCGGCCTTCATCGCCCTGCCACAGGACATCCAGGAAGTGGCCTGCGACTATCCGGAAGCCTTCTTCGCGCCGACCGTGCACGAGATCCCGCGTCCCCGTCCGGACCGCAAGCGCGTGGCCCAGGCCATCGCACTGCTCAAGACGGCCAAGCGCCCTCTGATCATCGCGGGCGGCGGGACGCGCTATTCCGGCGCCGAGGAGGTGGTGGCGACGTTCGCGCTCGACCATGGCATTCCGCTGACCGAGACCATCGCAGGCAAGAGCACGGTGACCCACGACAATCCGGCCTATGCCGGACCCATCGGCATCGTCGGCTCGACCTCGGCAAACGCGCTCGCCGCCGAGGCCGATGTCATCGTCGCCATCGGCACCCGGTTGATGGACTTCACCACCGGCTCCTGGACGGTCTTCGGCCAGGATGCGAAGTTCATTTCCATCAACGCGGCGCGCTGGGACGCAACCAAGCACCGCGCGCTGGCCGTGGTCGGCGATGCGAGGGAATCGGTGGAGGAACTCGCCGCCGGCCTCAAGGGCTGGAAGGCCGACGCCCAATGGACCGCCAAGGCGCGCGATCTCTTTGCCCAGTGGGACAAGGCGCTCGACGGCTACCAGAAGCCCACCAACGCGCCGGTGCCGACCTATGCCCAGGTGGTGGGCGTGGTGAACAGGAAGGCGGGCAAGCGCGACTACATGATCACCGCGGCGGGCGGGCTGCCGGGCGAGACCATGAAGAACTGGCGGGTCAAGTCGCCGCACAGCTTCGATCTCGAATTCGGCTTCTCCTGCATGGGCTACGAGATCGCCGGCGGCTGGGGGGCGGCCATGGCCGATCCGACGCGCGAGACCATCGTCATGGTGGGCGACGGCTCTTACATGATGATGAACTCGGACATCTATTCCACCGTTCTCACCGGCCACAAGCTGATCGTCGTGCTCTGCGACAACGGCGGTTACGCGGTGATCAACCGTCTGCAGAACTTCAAGGGCGGCGCCTCCTTCAACAACCTGATCAAGGACTGCAAGGTGAAGGAGCCCTTCAGCGTCGACTTCGTCAAGCATGCGGAGTCGATGGGTGCGCTGGCACGCAAGGTCGAAAGCCTGGCCGAACTTGAACAGGCGCTCGACTGGGCCAAGACCACCGACCGCACCACCGTCATCTCCATCGTCTCGGACGCCTATACCTGGACGCCGGGCGATGCGCTGTGGGACGTGGGCGTGCCGCAGGTGAGCCAGCGCGACGGCGTGCGCGAGGCGGCCAAGTATCAGGCTGACGTGCGCAAGAAGCAGCGCGTCGGCGTCTAACCCCGGAGAAGGACATGAAGGCCAAGCTGGGCATTGCCCCTATCGCGTGGTGGAACGACGACCTCGCGGAACTGAGCGACGACGTGTCGCTGGAAGAATGCCTGCGCCAGGCGAGTGTCGCCGGTTTCACCGGTATGGAGACGGGGCGGCGCTTCCCGCTCGATCCCAAGGTCCTGGGGCCGATCCTCGACCGCTTCGGCATCAGTGTCTGCGGCGGATGGTTCTCCGGCCTGCTGCTCGATGGCGACATCGCGGCGGAGAAGGACCGCATCCGGCCGCAGATGGAACTGTTCAAGGCGATGAAGGCGCCCTGCATCGTCTACGGCGAGACGGCAGGCACCATCCAGGGCGACCGCACCCGGCCGCTGGCCACCAAGCGCAGGCTGAGCGAGGACGAGATCATGGTCTATGGCCGCAAGATGACCGCCTTCGGCGAGTGGTGCGCCGACCAGGGCATGCCGATCTCCTATCACCATCACATGGCCGCGGTGATCGAGACCGAGCCGGAACTGGACCTGTTGATGAAGCACTCGGGCGAGGGGCTGCCGCTGCTCTACGACTCCGGCCACATGGCCTTCGCGGGCGGCGACGTGTTGCGCGTGATCGACAAGCATCACAAGCGCATCAGCCACGTGCATACGAAGGACGTCCGCATGGGCGTGATCGATGCGCTCGACCGCAGCCGCGAGAGCTTCCTCGATGCCGTGGTGAAGGGCGCCTTCACCGTGCCGGGCGACGGCTCGCTTGATTTCGAGGCCATCGTCAAGAGACTTGCAAGCCATGGCTATGAAGGCTGGTTCGTGGTTGAGGCCGAGCAGGACCCGAAGACGGCGCCGCCGCTGAAGATGGCGGAAGTGGGCCACAAGGAGCTGCTGCGGGTGATGGCGGCGGCGGGTTACACGGTTGTCCAGGGGAGAGATCATGGCTGAGATCGGATATGGACTGATCGGCACGGGATTCATGGGCAGGGCCCATGCCTATGCCTATCGCGCCGCGCCAGCGGTGTTCCCCGACATCCCGCGCGTGCGCCTGCGCGGCGTGGCGGATGCGGACGCGGCTGCGGCGGCCCGCTTTGCCACGCAATATGGCTTCGAGACCTCGACCGGCGACTGGCGCCGTCTGCTCGACGACCCGGCAATCCACATCATCTCGGTGACCACGCCCAACATCCTGCACAAGGACATGGCGATCGCCGCGGCCAGGGCCGGCAAGCATGTTCATTGTGAAAAGCCGCTGGCGCCCAGCGCCGGCGAGGCGCGCGAGATGATGGAGGCGGCCGAGGCAGCGGACGTCAAGACGCAGGTTGGCTACAACTACATCAAGAACCCGGCGCTCAAGCTGGCGCGCGAGATGATCGCCGGAGGCGAGCTGGGCGAGATCACCGGCTTCCGCGGCATCCATGCCGAGGACTACATGGCCAATCCGGACGGCCCCTTCAGCTGGCGTCTCGATGCCAGCGGCGGGCCGGGCGTGATCGCCGACCTCGGTTCGCACATCATCGGCATGGCGCGTTTCCTGCTGGGTCCCATGACCGAGGTGGCGGCCGACGTCGAGACCATCGTGAAATCGCGGCCGAAGGCGCCAGGTTCCACCGAACGCGTGAAGGTCGAGGTCGACGACATCGCCCGCATGATGCTCCGTTTTGCGCGGGGCTGCGGCGGCACCATCGAGGCCAACTGGGTGGCGACGGGCCGCAAGATGCAGCTGGACTTCGAAGTCTACGGATCGAAGGGCGGACTGGTCTTCACCCAGGAGCGCTTCAACGAGCTGCACCTCTACCGGGCCGGCGGCACTCCGCGCGAACTGGGCTTCACCCGGATCGAGATCGGCCCGCAGCATCCGCCCTACGTGAATTTCTGCGTTGCCGCCGGTCATCAGCTTGGCTTCAACGATCTCAAGACCATCGAGGCCGCCGAGTTCCTCGGCGACGTGGCGGGCGGCCCGACGTCCGGGCCCGACTTCCGCGAGGCCTGGGAGATCCAGAAGGTGGTGGAGACGGCCGTGAATGCCGGGTGGGCGCGGCAGTGGCTGAAGATTCCCTGACGCCGCCTGTTCCCTGGCAGGCGGCGTCGACCTGGAGATGTTCCAATGAGCTGGACGGACGACAAGAAGACCGCATGGACCTGGTATCGCGGCGCATGGCACAAGGGCAACCCCATGCTGATGGGGCCGATGACCCATGCGCCGTGGCTCGGCTCTTGCGTCTTTGACGGCGCGCGCGCATTTGAAGGCACAGCTCCTGACCTCGATCAGCACTGCCGGCGCATCGTGCGCTCGGCCGAGAGCTTCGGCCTCAAGATCGTGAAGCGCGCCGGCGAGATCGAGGAATTGATCCGCGAGGGCATCGCGAAGTTTCCGAAGGATGCGGAGCTCTATCTGCGGCCGATGTTCTGGGCGGCCGACGGATTCGTGGACGTCGATCCCGAGGCCACCGAGTTTTCGGTCTCGGTCTATGATTCGCCCATGCCGGCGCCCACGGGTTTCTCGATCACCGTCTCGCCCTTCCGCCGGCCGTCCTTCGAATATGCGCCGACAGATGCCAAGGCGGCCTGCCATTATCCCAATTCGGCGCGTGCCATGCGCGAGGCGAAGGCGCGGGGCTTCGACAACGCAGTGATGCTGGACCCGTTGGGCCACGTGGCGGAACTCGCTACTGCCAACATCTGGCTGGTGAAGGATGGCGCGGCGCATACGCCCGTGCCCAATGGCACCTTCCTCAACGGCGTCACGCGCCAGCGCGTGATCGATTTGCTGCGCAAGGCAGGCGTGACGGTGCATGAGCGGAGCATCCGGTGGCAGGAATTCTTCGAGGCCGACGAGGTCTTCTCGACCGGCAACTATGCGAAGGTGATGCCCGTAACGCGGGTGGGCGAGCGGCATCTGCAGCCCGGTCCGGTGATGGCCAAGGCCCGCGAGCTGTACTGGGACTACGCTCATGGGGGACGGTGAGCGGAAAGCAACGCGACTGCCACCCTCGCTGGCGCTCGGGCCCTCATCCGCCCTTCGGGCACCTTCTCCCACCTGCGGTGGGAGAAGGGGGAAACCGGACATCCTTCTCCCACCTGCGGTGGGAGAAGGACAAGATAATGACCCTTCTCCCGCTTGCGGGAGAAGGTGGCGCGCAGCGCCGGATGAGGGCCGTGGCGAACTGTCAGATCTTCAATGTGAAGGGCGTGCCTTCGAAGGCATCGGCGCCGCGGCCGATCTGTTCGATGGCGCGCTGCATGCGGCCATTGCGGCCGAGGCGCTGGTCGGCGAGCGACACGATCAGGCGGTTGGGCGTGGCCGATGGCGCCGACTCGCGCAGCTCCCAGGCGAGTTCTTCTTCATCGGCGGCAGGACGCAGCATGCAAAGGGCGGTATAGGCCGCGGCCGTCGACCGGCTGATGCCGGCCCAGCAGTGGATGAGCAGGGGCTTCTCGCGCGGCCAGTTCGCAATGAAGCCGACGAGGCGTTCGGCATCCGTAGCGCTGGCTGGTTGCAGGCCGTCGCTTGACTTAACGATGTCATGAAAGGTGAGGCGCAGGTGCCGGTCGGGCGTGACATCGCCGAAGCGGCGGTGCGGCGTGTCGGGGCCGAGCAGGCTGATGACATGCGATGCGTCATGCTGCTGCACCAGCGCCTCGGCCTTGTTCAGCGGGCAAACGATGATCATGGATCGCTCAGCTTCCGGAAGGCCTTGAGATAGTGCGCTGCGGCCTCGGTGGGCGGCAGCGGCTTCAGGCGGTGGAATTTCTGCGAGCCTTCGCCTGCGAGCGCCCTCGGGCGGCCGAAGAATTTCGCGGCCTCGGGAATGCTGAAGCCGGCGAGCTGCGTGGCCTCCAGATAGGCGGCGACGCGGTCGACTTTCTTGATTGCCGCCTCAAGCTTCTCCGGCGTCGCGGGCGGAAGGCCGAAGCGGATGTGGATGGCCGCAAGCAGGCGCTTCTCGAAGGCCTTGTAATCAAGACCGAGGGCGGCCTTGAAGGGCGAGATCATGTCGCCCACGACGTATTCCGGCGCATCGTGCAGCAGCGCCGCCAGCCGCGCGGCGCGGTCGAGATGCGGTTCCGTGTGGATGGCGATCTGCTCGACCAGCACACAATGCTGGGCGACCGAAAAGGCGTGGTCGCCCGATGTCTGTCCGTTCCAACGCGCCACGCGGGCAAGTCCATGCGCGATGTCTTCGATCTCGATGTCGAGCGGCGAGGGGTCGAGCAGGTCAAGCCGCCGGCCCGACAGCATGCGCTGCCAGGCGCGCGGCGCCTCGTCAGCGGCGCGCGGCATCGGCAACCGCCTGATGACGATGGCAGGTGACGAGATGGTCGTTGACCAGTCCGCAGGCTTGCATGAAGGCATAGACGATGGTGGGGCCGACGAAGCGGAAGCCCTTCTTCTGCAGGTCCTTCGAGATCTTCTCCGCCAGCGGCGTCTTGGCTGGCACATCCTTCATGCTGCGGCGGTGACTGGTGATCACCTGGCCATCGAGAAAATCCCAGAGATAGGCGGAGAAATCCGGGATCGCGAGATAGGCCTGGGCATTGCTGACACTGGCCTCGATCTTCAGCCGGTTGCGCACGATGCCGCTGTCCTGCATCAGACGGTCCTGCTTCTTCGCCGTGTAGCGCGCCATCTTGGCGGGATCGAAGCCATCGAAGGCCGCGCGGAAATTGTCGCGCTTGCGCAGGATGGTGATCCACGAGAGTCCCGCCTGGAAGCCGTCGAGCAGCAGCTTTTCGAACAGCGCCTGCGAGTCGTACTCCGGCACGCCCCATTCCGTGTCGTGATAGGCGACGTAGAGCGGATCCGTGCCGCACCAGCCGCAGCGGCAGATGCCATCCTCGTGTCTTACGGCCGTCATGCACTCGCCTCCGCCCCGGGCACCTCATAACCTACCCAGTCGGGTTTCTGCACCCGGACCGTGACAGCATCTGTCAGCAGAGGGGCTGCAGCCTCGGCCAGGCGGTCGAGTCGGATGAGGCCGAGCGCGCGCGTGCCCGCGGACGACAGCATGGTGCCGACCAGCTTGTCGCCGGCACGGATTTCCGTGCTGCTAACCGGTGCTGGCCCCGAAAGCGTCAGCGGCAGGATCCGGCTGCGGGCGGTGCCGCGGTGTTCCATGCGCGAGACGACCTCCTGGCCGATGTAGCAGCCCTTGTCGAAGCTCACGCCGCCCAGCTGGTCGAGATTGACCTCGTGCGGGAAGAGCTGGTTCGTTCCAATGTCGGCATCGCTGTCGGCGAGACCCGCCGTGATGCGGGCGGCGTCATAGTCGGGCGTCGGTGCCGATGTCCGGTCGGAAAGGCCGCGCCAGCCCATGCTGGACAGGCGGGGATCCCGCCAGCCGTCAGGAATCTCTGCCGGCGACACACGGATCGTCTTGTCCGGGAGGTCAGTGATGGTGACCGCGGCCCGGAGCTTGTAAAGCGTCAGCTTCTTCACGAGATCGGCTTTCTGCGACGCCGCGCAGTCGATCAGGAAGCCATCTGGCTCGGCCACCACGAAGAGATCGGAGAGGATCTTGCCCTGGGGGGAGAGCAGGGCGGCATAGGTAGCGGCAGCCGGTGCCAGGTGGTCGATGTCCGCCGTCAGCAGATTCTGCAGGAAATGCCGCGAATCCGCGCCCACCAGCCTCAAGACGGCCCGGTCCGGTCGCGTTCCTGCCGTAAACATTTGATTCTGCATCTGTGTTGCTTCGATCCCCGTCCACATTTACGAAGGTGGGACAGGAGTTTCAAGGAAAGCCCGATGGCACTGACAGCAGAGCTGATCCTCAGAAATGGCACGGTGGTGAACCACGACGGGGTGGGCCAGCGCGATATCGCGGTCTCGGGCGGGCGGATCGTCGGCATCGGGCAGTTCGCAGCCGCGCAGGCGGGCGAGGTGATCGACTGCACCGGCCTGCATGTCCTGCCCGGCGTGATCGACAGCCAGGTGCATCTGCGCGAGCCGGGCGCCGAGCACAAGGAGGATCTGGAGAC